>CAJWET010000118.1 GCA_913031515.1 uncultured Acidimicrobiaceae bacterium
AACCCCGGCATCATTTGCTTTGCCCAGAAGGCCTAAAAGGCGGTCAACGACATTGTTCCGAGTATCTTCCTTTGATACCGGTCCCAGCTGTCCGGTGGCCACTCGTAGCCATCGGCCACTCATGAGCACTCTCCTGCAACCTGAAGAATGGAATGGAGGAGGACATTCGCCCCTGCGGATATTTCTTCAAGAGAAGTATATTCTGCGGGGTTATGGGACAGGCCATCCTTGCTCGGGACAAAGATCATTGCCGAAGGGCAGACCCTAGCAAGTATTTGGGCATCATGGCCTGCTCCTGATGTCATTCGCTGTGTTGATAAGCCCAAACCACTCGCGATTGAAGATATTTCATTTACGAGTTCTTCGCTAAACTCCACCGGCTCAAATCTTGCAAGGGATTTACTTGTGATAACGACGTTTTCCTTGCTGGCGATCTCCTTACAAAATTCTTCGAGGTAGTCTTCGGCCTCTCGGAGGATTTCTCCCGAAGTGTTCCGAAGGTCGACTGTCAGCGTTGCCCTAGAAGCAACAACGTTCACCAGATTTGGGTGTAGGTCGATTTTCCCAACGGTTCCAACTTGAACCCCCCCAATCTGTGTGGCTATCTCACGAACAAACGTTGAGATTCTGCTAGCAACGTACCCTGCATCTCTTCGCATTGTCATCGGTGTAGTACCTGCGTGGTTAGCTTGCCCTTCGATTGTCAGTTCAGTCCAACTTATCCCTTGGACGCTTTCAACTACACCGATCTCGATCCCACTGGTCTCAAGAACTGGGCCCTGTTCTATATGAAGCTCTATAAAAGCCTTAGGGACAATACCTGGGCAAGTAGCCGTTCCACAATATCCAATACGTTTGAGCTCATCGCCAAGTTTTTTCCCATCAATTCCTATGGAATTTAAAGCTGTTTCTATGTCCAATCCGCCTACATACACCAGACTTCCTAACATGTCCGGAGCGAATCTGGCGCCTTCTTCTCCTGTGAAAAATCCCACAGCTATTGGGTGCTCAGTTGAGTGTCCATGTTCTGCGATTGTCTGGACTACTTCTAAACCTGCGAGGACTCCGAGATTCCCATCAAACCTTCCTCCAGAGCGAACTGTATCTATATGGCTTCCAGTCATTACAGGCTGAAGAGATTCGGTAGTGTTTGTCCCATTCCAGAGTCCTACTACATTGCCGATGCCATCAACCGTGACTTCCATCTCTAGTTCTCTCATCCAAGAAATGACAAGGTCTCTCGCTTGACCGTCTTCTTCAGTAAGAGCGAGTCGACTGTTTCCTTGAGTGCCGGCAATCGCGCCGATTTGAGCCAAGTCGTCTAACCGCTCCCAGAGCCGATTTCCATTTATGTGTAGTTGTTCCACAATAAAATCTTACATTTTTGTTTAAGACTTGCCGCACATTTTGAAAGACCAAAGGCTGTCATGACAGTGCAATATCTTCTGGACGAACGGGCACCCTACAGAGATCTAACCCTGTTGCATCACGAATGGCCGCTACTATGGCTGGAGTTGAAGAAATTGTGGGGGGTTCGCCAATACCCTTAGCTCCGAACGGGGCTCCTGGTTCTGGTTCTTCGATAAGAGCTGCAATTTCGATTGGGGGAGTATCTAATGCTGTAGGTAGGAGATAGTCGGTGAAGTTAGCATTCTGTATCACCCCGTTATTTATGACGAGTTCCTCCAATACTGCTAATCCAAGACCTTGTACTATGCCTCCCTCAATTTGGCCGACAGCTTGTAGAGGATTTAAAACACGGCCGACATCCTGAGAGGTGGCGATTTCCATTACTCGAACTAATCCGAGCTCTTCATCAACGTCGACGACGGCGCGATGGGCCGCAAATGCAAAGGAGACATGTGCGTCACCTTGCCCTTTATTATCAAGGGGGAAAGTAGGTGCATGACGGTGGACGACCTTTTCCTCAAAGGATCGACCAATAAGTGCATCAGCGATGGGAATCGTTTTTGATCCATCTTCGGCGACTAGAGTACCGGCGAGGTTCTCATAATGTATTCCATCTTCCTCAGTAACTTGGTTAATAAGATTTTCTACCACAGCTTCGCATGCTTTCAACACTGCTCCTCCGGACATCCAAGTTTGCCGGCTAGCTGAGGTTGAACCTGCAGACCCAATCGAAGTATCAGCAGGGATAACTTCGATATCAGAAACCCCTAGAACATCTTCTGCGATTTGATGGATCAAGGTCACGAAACCTTGACCCACTTCTACGCACGCAGTGTGGATAGATACAGCGCCGTCGTTTATCTTGCATAGCGCCTCAGAAGAATCATCGAACCCTTCAGCAAACATAAGGTTTTTGATCGAAACAGCGAATCCGACACCTCGTTTTATATGCGACTGATCTGTGGTTCTTCCTGTTCCCCCAGGTCTTGCAAGGGGGTCATCAGCTGCTGGCCCTGGCATAGGATGGTTTGTCAGGGAGGTGATCACTTCCTTAACGGGGGCTGCTCCTTTTATGGTTTGGCCAGTGATGATCTTATCGCCGGTTTCTAAAGCATTTCGAAGTCGGAGCTCTACCGGGTCGATATCTAACGTTGACGCAATTTTGTCCATTTGGGCTTCGACAGCAAAACATGTTTGGACGTTGCCAAACCCTCGCATAGCCCCACATGGGGGGTTGTTTGTTCTTACACCCCACCCTTCAATTTGAGCGTTTGGAACCTTATATGGTCCGGTAGAGAAACAGCATGCATTGGCTAATACAGCCGAGGTCGTTGAGGCATATGCGCCTCCGTCCAAAATGATCTTTGCCTCTACTTTTACTAAGCGGCCATCAGTATTTGCATGGTGCCGGTACCAAATCTTTGCGGGATGACGATGAACGTGGCCGAGAAATGATTCATTTCGGTCGTAGACCATCTTCACTGGACGACCAGTATGAAGGGCAAGCATACAAAGGTGAACGTGCATGCTTACGTCTTCCCTGCCTCCGAAGGCTCCTCCGACTCCCGCTAAAGTTAGCCTGACCATATCTTCTGGAAGGTCAAGTGCTTCTACGATTTGATCGCGGTCTGAATGGAGCCACTGAGTAGAAATATGTAAATCCACACTTCCATCAGGCGAAGGCACAGCCATCCCCGACTCAGGTCCCATAAACGCTTGATCCTGCATCCCAACTTCGTAGGTGCCTTCTATTACTATTTCCCCGTCAGCCTCTGGATTGCCGAAGTCAATCTGCAAGTGTCGTATTACATTTCCTTCAGGGTGTATAGGATCGGCGGTAATGGCATCTTCACCGTCAACAAGTGGAGTAAGAATTTCAAATTCGACCTTGATGGCAGCAATAGCTTTTTCGGCAATTTCTGGATGTTCTGCCGCGACAAGCGCTATCGGCTCTCCTGCATAACGGACGTCATCCTCTGCGAGGACGGGCTGGTCGGGGTGGTCCAACCCAAAGAGATTTTTGCCAGGGACATCATCAGCAGTAAGAATTGCATGAACGCCGGAGATTGATAGTGCATCGGAGAAATCAATGTTCCGGATTCGGGCTGACGGGTACGGTGATCGTAAAGTCTTTCCCCAAAGCATATTTTGGGAACAAAGATCGCTTGAGAAAGGAAACTCTCCAGTAGCCTTGGGGACCGCATCTGGACGCTGTGCAGAAATCCCAATTCCAGACTTAGTTTCTGCCGCATAGCTTTCAACTGTTGTCATCAGATGTTCCTTCTGTTTCCTGAGTTGCTCTTGAGACAAGGCGAACAGCTTCTATGATTCTCCCATAGCCTGTGCATCGGCAAAGATTGCCCGAGATAGCTTCTCTGATTTCCAACTCTGAAGGATCAGAGTTACTTTCGAGGAAATCTTGGATAGTGATAAGAAGTCCTGGAGTGCAGAACCCACATTGGATAGCTCCGGCATCGACGAATGCTTGTTGGATTACAGACATGGAACCATCCGGAGCAAGGGACTCAATGGTTTGGATCTCTCTCCCTACGGCATTCCCAGTGAGAACAAGGCATGCGCACACAAGGGTTTCGTCAGACATGACGGAACAGGACCCACATTCCCCTTGTTCGCAAGCGTTTTTTGACCCGTATAATCCGAGTCGTTCTCTAAGGGTAAATAGGAGGCTTTCCCTTAGCCACGAGTTTTCGATTTTATATTCTGAACCGTTCACTTTGAGGTGCGTCTTTAAGTCTTTAGTCATTTGGACCCCTTGGAGTGAAGATGCGAGTTAGTGCACGCTGTCCAAGCACACCAACACTGTGGTGTCGGTATGCGGCTAAGCTCCTATGGTCATCAATTGGGCTGCTAGCAGCAGCGATTAGGCTCCCAAAGTTTTCTAGTATCGAAGAGTTCACCTGCATTCTTTCCCAGTCGAGATAATCGACAATGAATTCCTCCGCTTGTCTAGCTCGTGTTGGTACCGGGTTTACAGCTCCGATGCCGATTCCTACGGTATGTGTTTTCGGGTAAGTAATCAGAGCAAGTGAAGCTACTGAAATAACCATGGCACTTCTGGATCCGACTTTAAGAAACTCCTGTGGTCCTTCTAAAACAGGGACTCGAACAGATTCGATGAACTCTCCCTTGTGTAAAGATGTTTGCTTAACTCCAGTAATAAGCTCTTCTAATGTAATGTCACGTCGTCCGTCTGAGCTTCTAAGCGTGATAGTGGCTCCAAGTGCAGAGAGAACAGGGAGCATATCTCCGGCAGGAGATGCAGTACCGATGTTCCCACCTATGGTTCCTGCATTCCGGATTTGTGGCGAGCCAACTGTCCGAGCTGCTTGTGCAAGCGCGGGAACAAGCGTGGCGAGCGGCCCTCGTTCAATTTCTCTGTACGTTACGCAGGAGCCGATGATGACCGAATCTTCATCATGCCGCCAGTTCTGTAGTTCAGGGACGCGGTCGATGGCTATTACGCTAGATGGATCTCTGTGCCCGTAGTTGACTTCAACCATAAAATCAGTGCCACCAGCCAGTAATTGTCGGCTGTGGTCTTGTGCGAGTAGTTCACATATCTCTTTAGTTGATGAAGCGATTAGTACTTCCATAATGATTCAATCGTAGCGACCAGACGAAAAAGCCGGACCGATAGCCCCATGGATTATCGCT
>CAJWET010000119.1 GCA_913031515.1 uncultured Acidimicrobiaceae bacterium
GTTCAGGATTGTGTTTCTGCTGCTCAGTATTTAGTTTCAGAAGGGCTCGTCGACCCGAAACGTTTGGCAATTAAGGGGGGAAGCGCAGGTGGTTTTACCGTCTTAGCAGCGCTCGCGTTCCATAAGGTTTTTTCTGCAGGGGCAAGCAGATATGGTGTTGCGGATCTCGAGACCCTCGCGCGCGACACTCACAAATTCGAATCCCGATACCTTGATCGTCTTATAGGCCCTTATCCAGATCAGCGGGAGCTTTACCTTGAGCGTTCTCCAATTTACCATTCTGAAAAATTTAGCTGCCCCATGATCATTCTCCAAGGAACCGATGACGCTGTCGTGCCGCAAAACCAAGCGGATCATGTTGTATCTGCATTAGAAAAAAACGGGTTACCGCATGCGTACCTTCTATTTGCTGGAGAAGGCCACGGTTTCAGGAAAGCTGAAAATATTGTGGCTGCCCTCGAAGGGGAATATTCATTCTTTGCTCAAATATTTGGATTTGAACCCGCGGATCAGATCCCCGAAGTAGAAATCTTCGAGGGGAAGTGAGAGTTTAACGATTGTATTTTGCTACTGATAGCTGCCTACTCATTCCGAGTAGAGTCCCGTCGCTTAACCACATCTCACCATCTTCTTCAAGAAAACCATGCGAGACATGTCTGGTGACGAATCTCGCTAACACCCACTCGTCCGCAGGCCAGTTAATAGTGTTTAAATCGGCTCTGATGTGGACGGTTAAGTCCACAGTAGGGACAAAACGTAACAGGGTTGTGGCCACAAATATCGGTGGTGGTAAAGCATCGGAAATAGCGACGATTAAAGGCGCACTGGTGATTGTTTGTACAGCAGGACGTATCCACCAGGAGAGATCCGGATCCGGCCCGAGTTCATCTATTGATGCCTGAGTTATTTCAGTAGCGTGGGCAGATCTAATGTCCCATTGCTCATGAAGCCGTGTTGGTTGTTCAGTGAGTTTATTGATTGGGGGACATTTGAGAGGAGGGGGAACGTTGGGCATCGCGAGGTTGGGTGAGGAGGGGCTATCTCCACTTAAGCCCCAAACTCCGGTTCCAAGTAATATGGTCTTGTCATTCTGACACAATTCCAAGCGCAAAAAATTTACGAGTCGTCCGCTACGTTCTGTCGTGACGGTTAAGGTAGCTTCTCCTAATTTCGGCGTTGAAAGAAAATGGGTTGTGAGGCTCCGAAGTTGCCGATTAGGTGAATTGATATGGAGGTCGCCGGCATTCGCAAGTAAAGCAGCTAAATACCCGCCATTCGGCCCGGCTACAATCCAGTATTTATCATGGATCGTCACATGATATTTTCCGGTATCGACTTTCTTGAGAGCGATGTGATCGTGGAAGGCCATCATAAATCCTCATTTCTCCTACCTTGAGGTTTAGGTATTGGGAACAATCAATTCTTTCCCGTTTAGCTGCATAATTTTTTGAATCTCTTCTTCCGTAAAGCCATGAAGGTCATGAACGAATTCGGTGGGATTCGCTAACCCTTCGGCAT
Source organism: uncultured Acidimicrobiaceae bacterium (assembly GCA_913031515.1). Taxonomy (GTDB): domain Bacteria; phylum Actinomycetota; class Acidimicrobiia; order Acidimicrobiales; family UBA8592; genus UBA8592. The sequence goes on from CAJWET010000119.1 coordinate 1,519, forward strand.
GGGGGAAATCAGACCCAAAGAGTATATGGTCGATACCCACGAGGTCTCGAAGCTCGAGGAGGTCGTCTTCGTAGTAGGGTGCCACCCATATATGGTTACAGAATGCCGCAACCGGATCTTGGGGAAATGCGTAACTAGCCTGCTTGAAGGCCTTCTCTAAACGTCGCAACAAACCGCTCACCCATTCTGACCCGTTTTCGATAGTGCAGACACGGATGTTGGGAAATCTATCAAACAAACCTCCGCCGATGAGCGCTGCGACCGTATCGGCGATATTCGAATAGCTTAGAAGCCGTTTGAGTGGGTCGTATTTAAAAGCTTCAAATTCTGTTGAAAGACCCCAATGGGCGAAAAGGAAATCGTAGGCAGCATCGCCGGCATGGAAAGCAACGGTTATGCCGGATTCGTTGACCCGTTCCCAAAAGGGGTCAAAGGACTTGTCAGCAGGACTCCGCTGGCCATCGCGCGTTGTGACTGCTGAAGCCCGAAGATTTATTATGCGGGCATCTTTATCCAAAGCGAACTCTAGTTCCTTGATGGCGTGTTCTACGTCTGAGAGAGTTATATATGGTGCAGCGAAAAGGCGTTCCTTGTAGCTAAATCCCCAATCATCTGCCAGCCATTTATTAAATGCGGTAAAAGCTGCTTGTAAAGCCGGAAGGTCATGTGCGAGTGCTGACTCCATCCCAACTCCCAAAGTTGGGAAAAGAAAACATCCTTCTAGTCCTTGTTCATCAAGCTGGTCAATTTTTGCGTCTTTGTTTCGATACTCGGGCCTGTTAATAATAGGTTCGAGATCTCCAAAGGCATCACGAATATCTGACACAGATACCTTCCCGCGAAAGTAAGCATCTAAGCACCCTGGTTGCGCTATAGGGTCAAATGTTGGGTTAGGGATGAACCGGTTGACTTTCCCTCCAACTATTAATCTTTTCTTCCCATTAATAGTTGCCCATTGAATCGCGCGCTTTCCCATACTCGGGTCCATATGCCGAGTAAATGCATCTTCCGCTTCGTAGTAGTGATGATCGCAATCGAACGCATTGAAATTCAAGTTAGTCACATAAGATCCTTTTTTCGATGTGATAGAACCGGCGAAGAAATCACCAGACGTATCAACTACTCATTGTAAGTACATATGCGGAAATTGTTGCCCTTATTCGGTCATGACCTTCTACATTGGAACCATGGCTCGTGTTCTCATAACAGAAAAAATTGCTGATGCGGGAGTTGATCGTCTCCGCGAGGCTGGGCATAGCGTTGAAGTGAAACTCGATTTAACTGAAGAAGAACTGTTAATAGAAATCGGAACGGCCGACGCTGTCATTATTCGTTCAGCAACTACGATCTCAAAACAAGTTATTGAAAAGGGCGAAAATTTAGTGGTAATTGGCAGGGCTGGGATTGGCCTTGACAATGTAGATGTCAAAGCGGCGACAGAACAGGGGATCATGGTTGTGAATGCCCCGAAATCAAATATCTTGTCAGCAGCAGAACACACGATTGGTTTGATGCTGGCACAAGCTCGGAATATTCCTCAGGCTAACGCGGCTTTGAAGAGTGGAAGATGGGAACGAAACGAATGGACAGGAGTCGAATTAGCTGACAAGACTTTAGGGATTGTTGGGCTTGGACAGATTGGGAAACTCGTCGCGCAACGGGCTCTTTCCTTCGGAATGAATCTTGTTGCGTACGACCCTTTTGTTGCAATAGATCGGGCGCGACAATTGTCCGTAGAGCTACTACCATTGCAAGACCTCATTGAGATCTCAGATTTCATCACGATTCATGTTGCAAAGACACCAGAGACGCACAACCTCATTAATGCCGAAACGCTTGCCCATGCAAAACCTGGCCTCAGAGTCATAAACGTTGCCCGAGGTGGGATCGTGAACGAAGTTGATATCGCGGAGGCGATCAAATCAGGGAGAATCGCTGGAGCCGCTATTGATGTTTTTGAAGATGAACCTGCCACAGATTCTCCCCTTTTTTCCTTACCGCAGGTAGTGGTAACGCCTCATCTTGGAGCCAGCACGGTAGAAGCACAAGATAAGGCAGGGGAATCAATCGCCGAACAGGTCGAACTAGCCCTGCTCGGGGAATTTGTTCCACACGCTGTCAATGTTGCGGCAACAGAAGCGACTGAAACTGTCCGTCCGTTCCTGCCACTCGCAGAACAGCTCGGAGCGCTGTTCTTTGGTCTTTCAAGTGGGCTTCCGGAAGTGGTTGAAGTAGAATTCGCAGGAGAAATAGGTGGATACGACAACAAAATCACCGAACTATCCGTAGTAAAAGGACTTTTTTCCGCAATTAGTGATCAACCTATTTCGTATGTCAACGCTCTCGATGTCGCGAATGAACATGGGGTGCACATCCGTTCGGTGGCGACGACGTCAGCAGCCGACTATGTCAATACGATCACTATCCGAGGAGGAGACCATGCGATTGCTGGAACCCTCGTCGGTTTGAGGAGTGAAGCTCGGATAGTGATGGTGGATGATCATACAATTGACATGCCTCCAAGCACTCACATGATTATCCTTCGGAACGATGACCGATCTGGAGTCATCGGAAAAGTCGGGACGACCCTCGGAAAAGCGAACATTAATATTGTCGACATGAATGTTGGCCGTAGCAAAGATGATTTAGGGGCGCTAATGGTAATCTCGACGCACGATTCGGTTCCAAATGAGGTTGCTGATCTCCTTATAGCCACTGAGGGTGTAACAAGGTGCTCTATTCTTAACTTGGAGCCGACAAATTCAGGTGAGTGAAGTGCTCACCGTTGCGCGGGGCGGTAGCTATCCGCTTCGGCATCATCCACTGTTGAGTAGCAACGGTCAGGAATCGTCCGCTCGTAGGCGTTTCCTCCCGGGACGTGGTACAAGCCACTACTATCCTTCGCTTTTATTGGATGAGATGCAGGGCAGTTTCCACTATCGTCGCATGTAACCCATTGGCGAGGCTCGAGAGGGCTTCCATCAGTGGGTTCAGTTAGGGGAGTATCGATGGAATCTGATGAGTCATTGAGGTTGATCGGAGGCCAAGCGAAATCCCCTTCGTCTTCATCTTGGTCCTGTTCGGTGGCACGATTACGTAGTCGAGACACAATTAGGGCGATGAGTGCCGCTAGAACTGCAAATTTTATGAGTTTTCGAAATATTTTCATCTCACCCTAACTCTAGAGGATTCTGGCACAATGCGACAGGTCGAATAACTGATAACATGGTGATTCCAACCCTTGAACCCCATTTTAACATGGGGGGCAGAAGGCGCCACCTAGGTGGCGCCTTCTCATTTCCACTCGAGTTATGAGATTGGGACCACGGATTTAGTTTCTAACCCATCGAGCACATTTGACTGGAGTTGCCCCCAACTCATAGTCCAAAGAACATCGTCTATGACCAGGCTCCGTTGGATCTGCAAGTTCCAATCAAAAGATTGTGGCCAACACAATTCGATACGATCTCCGGCCTCAGCTCCGATTATTTCGAAAAGCTCTTCTATCGCTTCTTCCGTCTCTACC
>CAJWET010000120.1 GCA_913031515.1 uncultured Acidimicrobiaceae bacterium
CTACTTGTCGGATCAGGCCACCTACTAGTAACTACCTTTTGTCTTGTATAGAAGTGGATCCCTTCAGGCCCATACATTGCCGTATCGCCGAAAAGCGAATCATTCCACCCTCCAAACGAGTGGTAGCCGACCGGAACCGGTATCGGTACGTTGATACCGACCATGCCGGCCTCCGCATCTTTTTGAAACTGCCGTGCTGCCGACCCGTCTCGCGTAAAGATCGCTGCACCATTTCCATATGGGTTCTCCGCTATTACCTTGATCGCTTCATCAAAGCTATCCACTCTCATGATGCACAAAACAGGACCGAATATTTCGTCCTTATAGACATTCATTTCACTTGTAACATTGTCAAGCAATGTTACCCCCATGAAAAAGCCTGGAAGTTCTAGGAGGTCAGATCTTCCATCAACAATGACATTTGCGCCTTCTTGCTCTCCAAGTTCAATGTAGCTAGCCACACGGTCACGGTGCTCACGACTTATGAGTGGACCCATTTCTGATTCAGGTTGCGTTCCTGGCCCTATCACCAGTTTTCTGATTCTCTCCGAGATGGCTGCAATAAGCGGGTCGGCTATATCTCCAACCGCGACAATAACTGAAATAGCCATACAGCGTTCACCTGCGGACCCATACGCCGCTGAAACTGCCGCATCCGCTGCAAGGTCTATATCCGCATCAGGCAGCACTACCATATGATTTTTCGCACCCCCCAATGCCTGAACACGCTTACCGTTTGCTGTTCCTGTTGCATAAACATGCCGTGCCACGGGAGTCGAACCGACAAAACTAATAGCATCCACGTTGGGATGGGATAGAAGGAGATTGACGGATTCCCCATTCCCGTTGATGAGATTGACCACTCCTGGTGGAAATCCGGCTTCCTGTATTAGCTCTACGAGAAATGCTGGAGCAGAAGGATTTCGGTCTGATGGCTTCAAGATGAATGTATTTCCACATGCAATTGCGTTTGGGAGCATCCAAAGAGGAACCATCACGGGGAAATTGAATGGAGTGATTCCGGAACAAACCCCAACAGGCTGCCTGAGTGTGTAGACATCGACTCCTGTTGAGGCTTGTTCACTGTAGGTTCCTTTAAGGGCTTCAGCGAAACCACATGCGTATTCAATATTTTCAATTCCCCGAGCCACCTCACCTCGAGCATCTTCTAAGACTTTCCCATGTTCTTCGGTGATGAGTTCGGCGATTCGATTTGTATTCTCTAGGACGAGGTTACGGAATTTGTAAAGCAATTTTGTTCTATGGGCGATCGAAGTATTGCTCCAATCACCGAAGGCTGTTTTTGCAGATAAAACTGCAAGGTCAACTTCTTGAGTTGTTGCGACAATAGTTTCAGCTACCTGATCTCCAGTAGCCGGATTTAGTACTTTATTCGCTAAGGCTTCTGAAGAATCTATGCTTTGCCCATTGATGTAATGCTGGATTCGGCGCATGCTATTGCTTAAATGTCGCTTTTTGAAACTGGCACTTTTGTATTTAGATTTAGCGGGGGCAAGGCTACCACCTTGCCCCCGTTTGAAATCATCTACCCTTTGGCTTCAACGAAGGCATCCGAATATTTCGTTTCGAAATCTCCAGTGTCCTCAATCGCTTCAAGGGATTCAACACCGCCTGCAAATAGCTCAGGATTTCTGACGAATTCTAAGAGGTCGTCGTAGTAGCCCTCAGCATCTTCGGCCATAAGGTCTAGCGCAGCCTGATTGGGAGTGTCGTAATAATTCCAGTCAGTCAGTGCCGCTCCCTGTTCTGCGCTAAGCAACCAGTTGATAAACGTGTGAGCGGTACATGGGTGCGGTGCATCATGCACAATTGCCATGTTGTCTATCCACTTTGTTCCCCCCTCTTCAGGGACGAAATAAACGTAATCTTCGTAGTTGTCTTGATCTAAGAATTGTACGAACATGTCACCTGAGTAGCCATGGCCAATTACCGTTTCCCCAGATGTGAGGAATTCATCAGCTGAATCAGTGTTGAAAGCTGCAAGCCGGCCGGCTGTAGCTGCTAGCAAGTCTTTTGCTTCATTGAGTTCATCATCACTTGTTGTATTCAGTGAATACCCAAGGTACTTCAGTGCCGCGCCGACGGTCTCGCGAGGGTCATTAAGCAGCTGTATCTGGCCGTCAAAGTCACCTGAAATCGCAGGGTCAAAGATAAGTCCCCATGAACGAGGGAAGTCATTTCCTACTACGGCAGTATTAACACCGATTCCAGTAGTTCCCCACTGGTATGGAACTGAGTATGCCCCATCAGGGTCATAGTAGAGGCCGCTAAAGTCTGCAGAAATATTTCCAGCATTTGGTATCGCGTCAAAATTGAGTGGCTGGATCGATCCTGCTGCTATCAGTATCGAGACCATATAATCCGATGGGACGATTACATCGTAGCCTGAACCTCCAGCGGACACGATCGGTTGCATAGCTTCGTTCGAATCATACGTATCAAGTGTGAAACCAATACCGTATTCCTCTGCGAATTCAGCGAGCTGTTCCTCGTCGATGTATTCTGCCCAGTTATACATAGCAAGGTCACCATCGACCTGACCGAGTTCACACTCCGCTCCTGCGGCGTCATCATCATCGCCACCGCAAGCGGTCAGAACCAAAAACGTAGCAAGCAAGGCTGCGAGCAGGCGAAACCTTTTACTTTTCTTCATATAATTTCCTTCCGTAAGGTCTCTAGACTATAGAGGCTCAGGGAGTATTTATCCAGTTCGGCGTGACCGTTGAGCGAGAAGAGATAGAACCACAAGAAGCATTGAAGCAAGGAGCATAATAACCGATATAGCATTAATGAGGGGAGTTACGCCTTTCCTTATAAGCCCAAAAACATAGACGGGCAATGTCGTCCAACCAGGACCGGAAACGAATTGGGTGATCACCACATCATCCAGTGATAGTGTCATCGCTAATAGGGCACCACCGGCGATACCTGGAAGAATCTGCGGGAAAGTTACATACCGGAAGGCTTTCCAACGTGACGCATACAAATCAACCGCTGCCTCCTCTAGGTCCGTGGACATACCAGCAAGGCGAGCTCTTACGACCACAGAGACAAAGCTAATGTTAAACGCGATATGACTTATCGAGATAGACCCGAAACCTTTCCGCATCTGTATTCCAAAGACCGCCTCTATAACGTCATAGAATTGACCGAAGAACAACAGCAGCATAACGGCCATTGTCACATCAGGAATAATGATCGGGAGGTAGAGCAGCGCGTCAAAGACCTGTTTCCCCCTGAAGGTAAACCGTTCCAGAGCAAGTGCCGCCATTGTCCCGAGGATGACAGAAATGAGAGTAACGACAAGGGCGATTTTCACAGAGTTCGAAAGTGCACCACGGGCATTGTTGCTATCGAAGAACTGTTGATACCAATCGAACGTGAATCCCCCCCATTTCCCGACATTACGACTTTCACTAAATGAGAAAAGAACGAGAAGCACAATGGGAGCGTAAAAGAAAAGGTACACGAACCAGCCATTCACATGTAGGGCAGCCTTGGCCCACCCGCGTGGCTCCACTGAAGAACTCATAGTGTTCTACCCCCTTTACGGAAATAGATAATGGTCGTAACTAACATCACTGTCATAAGTACGAAGGACAAGGCAGCACCGAATGGCCAGTTCCGGGCAGTAAGGAATTGTGTAACGATGTAACTTCCCAAAAGGGTTGTTTTGGCACCGCCGAGGATTTCCGGTGTCACATACGCTCCTAGGCTTGGGACAAACACCAGTATTGATCCAGCTATGACGCCAGGCATTGACAGAGGGAGAAGTACATGGCGGAATGATTGCCACCCACTGCCATAAAGATCCCTGCTAGCTTCAATCAGCCGCCCATCGATCCTTTCGATCGCTGCGTAAAGCGGGAGAATCATAAAGGGCAAATATCCGTAAACCAGTCCGAGTACAACCGCTTTCTGGCTGAAAAGTAGCTCGTTTGTGCCCAATCCCAAAAATTCGGTCACATTCGTGAACGGCCCGTCATTGCCGAGGATCACCCTCCATGCGTAATTCCGGACCAAAAAATTCGTCCAGAAGGGGATCATGACAAAAACGAGCATCACGTTGCGGATTGATGGGCGCCGTGTAGACAAGAAGTAGGCAAATGGATAGGCGATTACGAGGCAAATGATCGTAGTGAGAAACGCTAACCATAGTGAGCGGAAAAGTATGGTCCTTACAATTGGTTCGGCTATTTTTTCGTAGCTTTCCAAATTCCATCCGGAAAGGTCTGTGCCACCGAATCGATTCCGAGTAGCGAAACTGTAAACAAGCACAATTGCTAATGGGATAACAAAGAAAATAACCAGATAGAGGTACGAGGGGAACGCTAGTAAAAATCCTCGGCGCGATTCTTTCCGTTGTGCCGCTTTCTCGAATTCTGGCGTGGCTTCCGATCCGTGGGGCAATGTGTCTGACTTTTTTCTCATTAGTCAGTCACCACTGAAATGGCAGCGGGGTTCCAGATCACAGTAATAGTGTCACCGGGTTCATGTAGATCTACTCCAGGGCGATTCTCTTCACGAATCTCGATATTCATCCAGTCAAGTTTGACTCCATAAACTCGGGCATTACCCAAGTAGGTGATCGTGTCGATTACTCCGTCAAGACCCGAGCGCTGCTCTGAAGAGCCTGACCGTCGTTCTATTCTTGCTCGTTCGGGTCGAAGGCTGATGGCTACATGCGTACCCGCGGGAAGTCCACAAGAAACATGAACTGAAGCTCCATTTTCTAACACAACTGTGTTTTCGCCACTCACAGTTCCTTCGAGGAGATTCGTTCGTCCAATGAAATCAGCGACGAATTTGTTCGCTGGCCGTTCGTATAATTCTTCAGGGGAGGCAACTTGCAATAGTTGCCCTTCGTGCATTACCGCAATCCGGTCGGCCATCGTAAGTGCCTCTTCTTGATCATGGGTAACGAAAACAAAACTGATTCCGACGTCGCGTTGAAGTTTTTTCAGCTCCAATTGCATTTCTTGGCGCAGTTTAAGATCCAACGCCCCCAGAGG
>CAJWET010000121.1 GCA_913031515.1 uncultured Acidimicrobiaceae bacterium
TTCATCAGCGCTTCCTTATCGGGACGAGATTACGTATTATTCGCTCAAGATTGGGCTTGGTATGACGGCCTGATCAATACACGTTATGCAAGTAGGGGCATCTTTGATGGCCGTTACAAGTATTGCCGGTATTACGGCGTTGGAGGGTCAAGTACCACTCGCGGCACTCCTATAGCAGGACCAAAACTCTTCGCAGATGATGCCGACTTCGATGATCAAGAACATGAGTTCTATGATCTTCAAGAGGACCCACACGAATTGGAAAATCTTGCTATGGACCGAAGCCGCCGCACAGAAATACGGGAATGGTACGTACGTCTTCGGGAAGCTGAAACAACAGAGTTTGTTTCACTCCGGGACTAAGCGTGATCCACCCCCCGCCTTTTCCAACGTCAGTTGATCAACTTACCGAGCACTTTCTTAGTGATGCAGTTGGGTCAGAAGTGTCGGGATTTCATGCCGAACGCATAGGGGAAGATCGGGGAATGCTCGGAAAGATCTTCAAACTTGAACTTTTCTTCGTTGATGATGCGTTAGCGCCTCTCACGATAGTGGCAAAATTTGCCGCCATGCGTGAAGAAACTTTAGCTATAGCGAAACAAGGTAGAACTCATGAACGAGAACTCCGATGCTACGACGAACTGCTCCCGCCCACGCCTGTCAGCGCCCCAGAAATGCTCGCTTCGTGGTATAACTCAGAAACTGCTGAATTTCTTCTATTACAAGAAATGGTAGATGCAGATACCTCGGTAGACCAGATTGCAGGTATATCAGAGAAACAAGCACGGCTTGTGATTACGGAAATGGCGAAGTTGCACGCTTTTTGGTGGGGTGATCCTGTTTTAGAATCAATGGAATGGTTGCCACGGCTGGATGATCAACGACGACGGGTCAACTTGACGACAATTACCAGAAAAGGTTGGGATCAGTTAGCCGAACTCCTTGATGAAGAGATCGCTTCAACTATCACTCAAGATGCGGAACAGCTTGCTGGAGAAATTGACCAGATGTTATGCCGGACCGCAGAATTCCCTTCTTCATTTATTCACAGCGATTTGCGTGCAGATAACCTACTCTTTTCACCGGATGGTTCGTCCGTTGTATTAATTGATTGGCAGGGATGTTGCGTAGCTCCACCTGTTTTTGATTTCGCCTATTTCCTCATTCAATCCTTAACCATTGATGACAGGCAAAAGTTCGAAGAAGAGCTCCTCCTTTTTTATATGGAGGAATTAGGCGAATATGGTCTCGCTATTAGTTTTGATGACCTCCGTGGAGTCTACAAGTCATCACTTTTCTACGGTCTCGCCATTGCTTGTTCAATACCACTCATTAATGACATTTCGAAACCACGGGTTCGAGAACTCGGAGTGGCCATGGGGACACGCTCGATTCAGGCTCTTCGAGATCACGGTCAGATCTGATCGTTGCCGCTTTTCTTTTAGGCATCGAGCTGTACATATCGGGCCTTTGAGTATTCTGGTCGGCCTCAGGCTTTTCGATATTCTCTGTGACTTCGGTGGAGATGTGAAGAATCCGTTAGAACTTTGACAGCTTTGATTATTGCCTCACCGCTTCCAGGGATTTCTCTGCCCCGAAAGTGGCGTTCAAAGAACCAGCCCATAATCAACGCCCTTAGAAATTCTCTACCTTCTTCAATCGTGAACCCTTCAAGCTCTCCGGTGTTTATCCCAATGGTGGCTAATGCGTTAAACGTTTCGTCCTGATATTTGGTTCTTCTGTTTAGAAGGGGTGAAAATTCTGGATGTAGGCGAGCTTCAATCGGTACAGAAGCAAGAAAGTTATTGTGGTTCGGTAGTCGTTCCTTTAAGTATCGACTGGATTCAATCAGGTGCATGACCGCTTCAACAAGGGTAATTTCTAAACGAGCGGAACTTACTTCGGCCCAGATGTTATCAGCGCTGTCTTCAAATACCGCGACGTAGAGTTTGCTCTTGCTTTCATAATGGTTGTAGATAGCGCTAGGGGCGAGTTGAGCTTGTGCGGCGATCTGTGCAATTGACGCACCATCAAAGCCTTTTTCAGAAAACTCTACGCGGGCAGTTTCGATTATCCGTCTTCTAGTTTCAATGCTAGAAACGCCGCGCGGCCTTCCCCTTTTGTTCATGAGGTTCCCCTTGCCTTAAAGAGAAACAACATTGCCTCGCGTGGTGTCATCTTGCCAACGAAGGAATTTGCGCTCTAAGAAGCCAATCCCAGCGTTGAAAAATAGGGCTAGAATCGCAAGGATAGACATCAAGGCGATAGCGGCCCCCATTCCAAAGTTATTGACCTGATAAAGAAGACGTTGGCCAAGCCCACGCTTTGACGCTAGAAACTCACCAAACACCACACTGAGGATCGCATATATCGAAGCCAACCGAAGAGCCCCAAACAACGGTCCTAGAATGCTTGGTAAAACCACTAGCCTAAACTTCTGTAACTGTGTTGCCCCCATACTTGAGGCAACTGTATCGAGGTCCGGATCCACTCCGCTTACAGCCGCCATTACTGGTATTTGCACGATGAAAAAGACGATGATTGTTGCGAGTGCGACTTTAGAACCTATATCCACCCCATACCAGAGGATGAGGATAGGGGCTAGGGCGATCTTCGGGACAGCGTTAGTGAAGATAAGGAATGGGGAAAACACTTTTCGCGCCCGTTTAAATCTTCCCAATATCATCCCCACTAGAAAACCAGATAGGGACCCATAGAGGAAACCCAGCAAAGCCTCCTGGAGTGTTACCCAGAAGTCCTGCCAAAATAGTTTTTCGTTCCATACGTCAGTGATGTAATCCCACGCCTCGGTTGGGACTCCCTGAAAAAGCGGAATGATTTCAGGAAGAACGTCAAAGCCTAAAACATTGAGTCCTTTAAAAATTATTCGGCTCTCCCATATCCAGATTATAAAGACGAGGATAGCGACCCGGGTGAGCTGTACTGGTATATCAATTCTGCGAATCACCCTTTCTCCTCTGGTCTCTTGGGGTAGAGACGCCATGTCGAAACGTTTTGACGTTTCGTGGGATTTTTGTTCATCGCTCATTGGTGGGTTTCCAATTGATTCTTCTCCATCAGATGATTTCACTTCGTAGCTCCTTCCAAATTTTGTGCTCAGCGGCTTTGAACTGTTCATCGAAACGCAATTCATCGATTATTCGTGGTCTAGGAAGGTCTATGACATTATCGCTTTTTATGCGTCCGGGGCGAGCTGTCATAACGAGTACACGGTCAGCAAGCAGTACTGCTTCTTCAAGATCATGGGTTACAAAGAGTACAGTGCTTTCCTTCGACTTTTCCCATAGAGAAATAAATTCTGCCTGCACGACAAGGCGAGTTTGAGCATCTAGTGCTCCGAATGGCTCATCCATGAGCCATAGATCAGGATCGATCGCTAAGGTTCTTGCTATTGCAACGCGTTGGCGCATTCCCTGAGATAATTGGGAGGGAAACGCATTTGCAAAGCCCTCAAGGTGGAGAAGTTCTAATAGTTCTTCCGCCCGATTCCGACGTTCATTTCTTCCTACCCCATGGAACTGTAATCCGAGTTCAACATTTTTTCTAGCAGTGCGCCAAGGACTAAGAGCGGAACGGGCGAGCATATATCCAATATCACGACTTGGTTCTGTTACCTCTTCGCCATGTCTTTTTACAGAGCCAACGGTAGGGGGAATTAGCCCAGAGAGCATGTTAAGTATCGTGGTTTTACCACAGCCACTCGGTCCGACAATAGCCACAAATTGACCTTGAGGTATCTCAATGTTGATGCTGTCCACAGCGAGGACTGGTTCTGTATCCTTTCCGCCAAATATAAGAGATACTCCATCCAAAGACACAGCGCTACTAGTCATATTCTATCTTTCTTACTTCATTTTTTGTATTAAATATGTGTAAGGGGCCGATGCATATTGCACCGGCCCCTTAACACAATTACTAAATTTCTAACCGGTTAGTTCTTATTCACAATCTGGTGAGAGAACAAATTCATCCGGCCCAATTAGACGATCAGTTTTTCCAACGTCAATCGAAATTTGACTGATGCCTTCAACCTTGTCTGTCTGTACATCACCAGTAGTGCTAAACCCATTCTGGTACTTCGCTATGAGTAGCCCAGTGAGTGGATGTAGAGCTTCTGGAAGTTCATTGTTGGCAATCTCCACAGCTCGCTCTGCGTTTGCTGGGTCAGCAAGCCAAGCTACAGCTTCGTTATGAGCTGATTTAATTGCACACATCCATTCCGGATGAGCGTTGAATGTATCACGCCCAGTGGTATAGACAAGACCTGGCCATGCAAGGTGGTCCCCCGCATCACCTTGTTGGATAGAGAATGGTGCCATACCAATTCCTTGTGCAACAAGAACAACCTGGAATGGGTCAAATGTGACGGTCCAGTCGGTTTCTCCAGCCACCATTGGGGCTACTGGGTCAAGCCCAACAGCAATATAGGTGAAACACTCTGGATCAAGACCGGCATCAGCAATGAGGATCCTTGCGAGATCTTCCGCTGCAGCACCACGGGCCACAACACCGACATCGGAGCAATCCAATGCTTCCATGTTCGCTTGCACCGAGTTATCGGCAGAGATGCCATTTGCTTCCGCGAAACTCGCATCAACAATCACGTCAAATAGGTTGTATAACAACGATTCCGCGAACACAACGACATCAAGTCCGGCATTGATTAGTGGGAAGACGTTGTTGTAGATGTTCCCAACAACGTCTGCTTCACCAGCCGCAAGTGCAGCCGCTGATTCAGGTCCGCTACCAATCTGAACACACTCTCTGTCAAAGTTCCGCTTTTCCATAAAGCCTTCTTGTTCTGCTATCCATATAGGGAGTGCAGAAATTGCAGGCGCACACGTAAACCTAAGTGTGGTCATCTCATCTAAAGCGTTTAGCCCAATTCCACCGTAGGTTTCCTCTGGCTCTGGCTCTGGCTCTGGCTCTGGTGCTGCTGGTGCTGCTGGTGCTGAACCGGCTTCGAAGGTGAGTTCTTCTACGACTGCCTGAACACCGTCAGCGTCATAC
>CAJWET010000122.1 GCA_913031515.1 uncultured Acidimicrobiaceae bacterium
CCGGTAGTAGTTGATTTATCAAGCATGTGGGCCGGCCCTTTGTGTAGCTGGTACCTCATGCGGTGTGGGGCGAGAGTTGTGAAAATTGAATCAAGTCGCCGCGACGGCGGGACTCGAAAGGGATCAGATATCTTTCACCAACGATTAAATAAAGGTAAGGATGTCATCTCTCTCGATTTCAATAACCCAGAAGATATCCATCAGCTACGGAGCTTTATTCGGGGTGCGGACATAGTAATTGAAGGGTCACGCCCTCGGGCGCTCGAACAATTAGGAATTGATGCCATGGAAGAGGTAGCAAGAGGCGCCATATGGTGCTCAGTTACCGGGTATGGGCGGTTCAGTGCACCACACCGAGTTGGCTTCGGGGATGATGCAGCAGCTGGGGCGAACCTCTTGGCTGAAGTAGATGGTGCACTCTGGTTTATTGGTGATGCTATAGCTGATCCAATTACAGGTGCTACAGCTGCGGTCTTAACCATGGGGCATTGGCTCGCGCATTCTAGTGTGCTCCTTGATGTTGGACTATCACCCACTACCGCAGTGCACTCTCAAGGAACCCTCTCGGCGGGTAGTTTTTTTAACCTGCAGAAGAAACAGGCGCGTTAATTCAATTTGGGATTCTTTGGATAATTTGATAACCACGCCATCGGGCCGTCCTGCCGTCGGAGCACTATGGACCAGAGCTCATGATGATTTGAGCTGAATACATCAAATGGATCTGCATCAACCACAAACCAAGCATCTGCGGCAAGTTCCGAATCGAGTTGCATAGGTCCCCAGCCCGAATAACCAGAGAAAACCTTCACTTCACTGACAGCGTCTGGCAGCATTTTTGGGTCTGAACTTAAGTCAATTATTCCTACATTGGCGAAAACAAAGTGATGGCCATTACTCGTTTCTCCTAAAAAACGCCCAAGAGCTAAACAAGAATTGGGTTCCACCGGACCCCCTTTAAAGATTTCAGGTATCGGGTTGGCGTGAGTGAACCAATCCGGGAGAAGCTCTTCGGTAGTTGTTTCTGTTGCGCGATTGAGAACCAAGCCCACAGCTCCACTGCGCGAGTGATCAATTATTAGCACCACAGATCTTTCGAAGTTCTGATCACCCATCAGTGGGCTCGCGATAAGAAGTTTCCCCGCCGTGCTCAGAGCAGTGACTCCACGAGATAATCGATACTTCTTGTGAGTGCTCTGATGTCGTTAGGTTCAATAGCAGGAAATGTGGCGATCCTGATCTGGTTACGGCCAAGTTTTCTATATCCACCGATATCTAGGATCCCGTTTTCTTTGCAGGCTGACACTAACTCGTCAGTAGGTATCTTCTCATCGACGTTTATGGTCACTACAACTGGGCTTCGTAGGTCGGGATTGGTTACAAAAGGTTGAACATATTGATGATTTTCTGCCCAATTGTAGAGGTGAGTGGATGATTCTTTTGAGCGCGCTACGGCCCATTCAAGTCCTCCCTGTTCATTCATCCACTCAATCTGGTGAACTGTCAGGAAAATCGTTGAGAGGGCAGGGGTATTGTATGTCTGATTTTTTCTGCTATTCTCCAACGCAATTTTCAAGTCCAGACCAGCAGGAATCCACCGGCCAGAAGCAGATATTTCTTCTATTCGAGCGATCGACGCAGGAGAGCAAGCAGCAATCCATAACCCTCCATCACTAGCGAAACTTTTTTGTGGGGAGAAATAATAGCAATCGATTTCCTCGGGGTCCCATAGCATCCCACCTGCAGCTGAAGTGGCATCCACGGCCACGATAGCTTGAACGGATGAACTTTTTTCCGGCCTTCTAAGCGGGATGGCAACTCCAGTGGAAGTTTCATTTTGCGTTAGAGCGTACAAGTCAACATTGGATGGGTTAGGAGATGGTGCGGATCCATACTCAGAACTTATTATCTCAGGTGGTTTCAGATGTGGGGCATCTACAACAGCTTGAGAAAATTTCGATGAGAACTCACCAAAAACTAGATGCTGGCTTTTCTCTCTAATGAGTCCGAAAGTTGCAGCATCCCAGAAGAGAGTCGCTCCACCGTTTCCCAACAGTATCTCCCAGTCCTTTGGAAGCTGAAACAACTCATTGAGTCCCTCTTGTAATCTTCGTACCATTCCTTTGACGGTGACTTGACGGTGACTTGTTCCAAGATATTGCGATGCGATACCGGCTAGCGCGTCCACTGCTTCTTTTCTCACCAATGAAGGGCCACTTCCGAACCTTCCATCATTCGGTAGTAGTTCTTTGGGTATCGATATTGACTTCTTTGGGGCCATTACAAAAATCTACTCTGCTTCCTCTGTCAGATGGGGAAAGAAAGAGGAAAAACCCTAGAACTCTATTCAAAACAATAAAGAAATAATCTGCATTCTTCCGATAGATAGACCAAGATAGTGAAATTGAACATATCGGAGGAAAATTGTCTGATCAATCTCGGGTGTCGACACGTGTAGGAGCAATATCTCCATCTGCGACGTTGGCGGTCACGAATAAGGCGAAAGAACTGAAAGCAGCTGGGGCCCCAGTAATAGGATTCGGAGCCGGAGAGCCAGATTTCCCAACACCAGATCACATTCTCGCCGCAGCTGAACAAGCGATTTCAGAGCCGGCTAACCACCGTTACAGTCCCGCAGGTGGCCTACCGGAATTGAAGCAAGCACTAGCGGAAAAAACCGAACGTGATTCAGGATTACTAGTTTCCCCTGATCAAATAGTTGTTACAAATGGAGGAAAACATGCCGTATACAACTGCATGCAAGTTCTTCTTAATGCCGGAGATGAAGTTTTATTACCGGCGCCATATTGGACCACCTACCCTGAGCCTATTGCTCTCGCTGGAGCGATGACAAAGGTTCTACCCACTACTGAGAGTTCTGGATTCCGTGTATCGATAGATCAACTTGATGCAGCCAAAACCAAGAACACTAAAGCTCTGCTCTTTTGCTCTCCATCGAATCCCACCGGTGCAGTGTACCCACGAGAAGAAATTGAGAAAATCGGCAAGTGGGCAGCTGAGAACGATGTCTGGGTCATTACTGATGAAATTTATGAACATTTGGTCTATGGCTCAAACCAACATTTTTCGCTTCCCACCCTGGTGCCTGAAATACAGGATCGGTGCATTGTCCTCAATGGTGTAGCCAAGACGTATGCGATGACTGGTTGGCGGGTCGGTTGGATCATCGCACCTCCTGACATTGCAAAAGCTGCTGCGACGTTACAATCGCACCAGACTTCAAATGTTGCCAATGTTTCACAACGCGCTGCCCTTGCGGCAGTTTCTGGACCTCTTGACGACGTGGAAAAAATGCGGGCAGCGTTTGATAGACGTCGTCAGGTTATGTACGAAATGCTTACCCAAATTGAAGGGGTGTCTCTCCTTGAACCTCAAGGGGCATTCTACGCTTTCCCTAATTTTGAAGGGGTCTTCGGACGTACATTGCAGGACCGTACTCCCGAGACGACACTCGATTTGGCGGAGATCCTGCTTGAGGAGGTCAATGTTGCCCTTGTACCTGGAGAAGCGTTCGGTTCGCCAGGATATGCCAGACTTTCATTCGCACTTGGAGATGATGAACTTGAAGAGGGGATTCAGAGAATCAGTGACCTACTCCAAGGCTAGATGGTATGAAGCCTTCAAATAACTTGCCTTATGGGAGTTGGCCCTCTCCCATTTCAGCCCATTCACTTGTCGAAGGCGTATCAACAATCATTGATATGTTCATTGATGAACAAGACGTTTGGTGGTCGGAGTCCAGGCCAGATGAAGGTGGGCGGGTTGCCATTATGCTTCAGTCGGGGAAAGGGGCGCCTCATGAAATTACACCGCCTGATGCAAACGTTCGTTCTAGAGTTCATGAATACGGTGGGGGGGCATGGTGTGTAGCGAACGGGTACCTCTATTACATCGATTTTGGGGATCAGCGTGTCCGCCGTCTTTCTACTGAAGGCCAGCTTGATTTTTTGACCCAAACGCCGCCCGAAGGCCAATCATGGCGGTTTGCAGATGGCCGCATTACGTCCGACGGTGCATCTATGGTATGCGTACGAGAAGTCCACCATCATTTCGAAGATGGAATGGTAACCGAACCAGATAACCAGATTGTTTCGATAGCAACAGACGGTAGCTTCGAGATTAGGGAATTAGTTGTTGGCGCCGATTTCTATGCTTTCCCTCGCCCTTCACCAGATGGTGAGTTTCTGGCATGGATACAGTGGCTCCATCCTTCTATGCCTTGGTATGGGACTGAGCTTTGGGTGGGTCGACTAGCAGATGGGCAGGTTGTCAACGCCAAAAAACTTGAAGGTGGTAGTGAGGAATCTATTCTGCAACCTGAATGGTCTAGCGAAACCGATCTCTATTTCCTGAGTGACCGTTCGGGATGGTCAAACCTCTATAGGTTCAGCGGAGAAGGAAGTGTTCTCGTGTGCGGCGGAGAGTTTGACATTGCGGGACCCCTATGGGGCTTGGGACAATCCCGATATGCGATCTCATCTGGAAACGACATCTACATTGCTGCACGCAGCACGAAAAGCGATGTTTTGATCAAGAATTCGACTGAGTTCGATATCGCCCAGTGGGCGACTATCCATACCGTTCGGTGTACTTCGTCAGGATTCCCGATTGTCGTGGCTTCTACCCATCAGTCGGGGCCTACTGTCATCCAAGCGTCACCTGAACAAAAAATCATTCATCACCCCAAACCACATGGGGTGCCAATCGAATATCTTCCAGCTCCGGTCGATCTTACCTTCCCGACTTTCGATGGAGAAGAAGTTCACGCTCTCTTCTATGCTCCTGCCCATCCAGATTTTGAAGGACCAACAAATGAAAAACCTCCCCTTCTTGTTCTGGCACATGGGGGTCCGACGGGGGCTGCACGGCATGAACTGCAGTTAGCATTGCGGTACTGGACTAGCCGCGGTTGGGCTGTCGTTGACGTGAATTACCGGGGAAGTACCGGTTTCGGCCGTTCATACATGGAAGCGCTAGATGGAGAATGGGGAGTAAAAG
>CAJWET010000123.1 GCA_913031515.1 uncultured Acidimicrobiaceae bacterium
CAGGACCAAGCTGCAACTCGTATGCCTGACGAAATCCTCGAGCACATTATCGGGCTGTATACAGCACTAGAAGAAGACAACTCACTCACGATTTCCAACCCGAACACACCCAAAAATATTGCAAGACTTTCAAACAGAGATTTACGCGAGGAGATGAAAGAACGAAATAACCACTATCAAGAAATTGAGGAGTTAGCGAGCGGAGTTCTCAAAGCTGTGAAATATCCCGGCTCAGGGCCTGTATCGGAGAGAATACTTATGGACGTCTGCGAACATTTTGGGTTTACGGTAAGAAGAGCTGAAAATATCCCCCATTCAACAAGATCAATAACTGACCAGAGGGAAAAGGTAATTTACATTCCACAACGAAATGACTTTTCTACTAGAGCCTCCAGATCAGTAGTCCTTCAAACTCTTGGGCATTATGCGCTAAAACATGAAGTTTCAGATGACATTGGGAAGTACCTTCGCCAGAGAGTCGAATCAAATTACTTCGCCGGTGCGATTCTCGCTCCTGAAAAACCCGCTGTGAAATTTTTGAAAAGCGCCTACAAATCAATGGACATTTCAGTGGAGGACTTACAAGAAATCTTCTACATCTCGTATGAAATGGCCGGACACCGTTTGACGAATTTAGCAACTCGGCACCTTGACATTATGTTGCATTTTTTGAGATCTGATGATGAAGGAGTCGTATGGAAAGCATATGAAAACGATGGGGTTCCTCTTCCACATGGAATAGATGGAACCATAGAGGGTGAGCATTTATGTAGGAATTGGGGCACACGCCAAGCGTTTCACACTCAAGACGCATTGTCCCTTCACTACCAATACACGGATACACCTAAGGGCCAATACTGGTGTGTAACGCATGTCGAAGCGGATAGGGTCCCTCATCACGCTGTTACTGTCGGAACGACCGCGGATCAGGCGAAATGGTTTAGGGGAAGCGACACGAAAAGATTCTCAACCTCACAATGCCCAGACAAAGAATGTTGTAACACTCCCAGAGCAAGCGTGAGACAGCAC
Organism: uncultured Acidimicrobiaceae bacterium; assembly: GCA_913031515.1. Lineage (GTDB taxonomy): Bacteria > Actinomycetota > Acidimicrobiia > Acidimicrobiales > UBA8592 > UBA8592. The sequence goes on from CAJWET010000123.1 coordinate 1,030, forward strand.
TGGCAGGGTGTAGCGTGGCCCTCTGCGCGGGATCGAAGTAACGTCACTTCAGGACTTCCTCTGCCAGCAAAGAACTTCTCACGCTTCCCGGGCGTTGACATGCTTGAAGTATATGAATTCCTTGAACGGCAGGAATCTGTCTAACATCCCCTGTCGTAGCGCATAAATTCGCATAGAACCGGACTACTCTCATTGTATGAGCATCTCGCCCCCACCTGAAGAGCAAAAAAGGGACGATTTAGCTTCAAAATCGGCCGGACACGCCACATATGTGCCATACAACGCTGGGATAGATGGTCTAAGAGCAATAGCCGTCCTCGCCGTAATAGCGTACCACTCCGGAATGTCAAGATTCTTAGGTGGGTTCCTAGGGGTGGAAATATTTTTCGTGATAAGCGGATATCTCATAACTGCGTTGCTCTTAGGCGAATACGCTGAAAATCGACGTATTGATATCAAGCGTTTCTGGAATCGCCGAGCACGAAGATTATTCCCCGCCCTCATAGCGTATATCGGGGGTGCAACAGCTCTGGCTTACATGACGGCACGAGACGTTCTCCCGACAAAATCGGAAATCCTCGCAGCCTTGGGATACATCTACAACTGGTTCAGCATCTTCCAGGACGTTTCCTACACGGAAGGTTTTGAGAGGAAAAACTTTTTCCACCACCTGTGGTCCCTCGCGGTGGAAGAACAATTCTATCTAATCTGGCCGTTGCTTCTGTGGGGGTCACTTACTTTGGTTGGTAAACGAGCCACGTTTGCCCTCGTCGTTACTGGGATAGCCGCGTCAACCATTCTCCGGTGGATCCTATACGAACCCTTCACTGATCCTTTACGCGTGTACTACGGAACCGATACTCGCGCGTCTGCCTTACTTATAGGAGCTGCACTCGCATTTCTCTGGCGCCCCTGGCAAACAGATAAAGCGATCATTGCGTCTCCAAATAAATGGTCAAGGATTGCAGTTTTCTGCATCGGCTGCCTTAGCTTAGCTGGGCTCATTTGGGCAAATATGCACTATACGCTCTTCTATCCAAGGATAGATAGCCTATTTCGTGGCGGAATGTTGATCACTTCGGTTCTTACCGCATTAGTGATTGCTGTTTCAGTCACACCAAAATCAATCTTAGGAACGATTTTGGGAATCGCTCCTATGCGTTGGATTGGAAAACGGTCATATGGACTATACCTCTGGCATTGGCCGATATTTCAACTAACCCGACCCAGAGTAGATGTCGAGATCGATGGTTGGGAACTCTTTCTTATCCGCATGGTAGTAACGGTGGTTCTCGTTGAAATCAGTTATCAACTTGTTGAACGCCCTATTCGTGAGAGGCGATTCCGCAGCGCATTCCGTTCAGCGGTTTCAAAAACATCGCTACGAATAACATTTGGGAGAGCCATATTGGTTACCGCAGTCCTTCTTGGATGCTTTATCACTCTTGAGGAAGTCCAAGCGGATTGGAGCAGCGATACTTCAACAGAAGAGGAGCAGCAAGCAATAGAGCCAGAAGAAATCGTCCAAGAGGTAACTCCGACAGCAGTTCCGACACCAACCCCGGCGCCAATGCCGACACCAACTCCGACGCCTATATCGGAAACCCTAGAAGAACCAACACCAATGCCAGAAACAGCGTCTCCGGTGGATAGTTTCGACATTGTGACTTTTGTGGAAACTCTCAAGACCGATAATCCAACATGGTCAGAATTGCTACATCTGGTCGTGGCCCCTGACTTCCCGGTTTTCTATAACCGAATTACCTTCCTTGGCGACTCGATAATGAAAGGTGCCCTTACAAACGCGTCTATAAGGGATCTGGATACAATATTTTTAGAACGAATTTCCGTAATATCTGAGAACGTCACCCTTGAGGCCGAAGTAGCTCGACAGTGGAATGAAGCTCGTGGTTTCATTGGCCAATTTCAATCGCAAGGCTTACTCGGTGAAGCAGTTGTCATTCATTTAGGTAGTAACGGGGTGATTGATGAGGATCTGATCGCTAGAACTTTCGAACTTCTCGAAGATGTAGAAATTGTATTGTTGGTTAATGCCCGAGTCCCGAAACCATGGGAAAGCAGGGTAAACGACGCTATTGAAGCAGCAGCTTCGTTATATGAGAATGCAGTGCTCGTTGACTGGCGCAGCGCCTCAAATGATTACCCAGAGTACTTCGCTCGAGATGGAGTGCATGTTAGAAAAGAAGGAGCAAAAGTGTACCTCGATGAGATCATCTTGGCCCTTGGAGGAGAAATCGAGGTTGACGAGGAAGAACCTGATGAAGCAGTAGAAGAAGCAGAAGAAGAATCCTCTTAATCCAATGACTGAAGGGCAGAATTTATCTCAACTATTGAGAGATGGGGATTCTGTTCTCCATCGATTACTAGGTCAGCGTAATCAATTGAAGGCCCAACATAGAGTTCATGCATAGGCTGGACCATCTCTACAAATTGCATTCGAGATTGCTCGCTGGTCCTTCCTCGCTCCTCAACATCTCTCGGTATACGCCTGTTATATCGAGTTGATTCGGTCGCCTCAACAAACACTCGCAAATCGAGCAAACTAGTGATCTCTGGAAACGCCAGCAGAAGAATACCGTCAAAAACAACAAGATCTGCCGGAGCGACCTTCTTGATTTCTGAACTCCGCGTGTGGGTTGAAAAATCATAGACCGGAGTTTCAATTGCTGTCCCATTGCGAAGCGCTTCTAAATCCCTTGTAAATAACTCGACGTCAAGAGAATCAGGATGGTCATAATTTACTAAAGCACGCTCATCTAAGGTCATATGCCCTTGATCGTGGTAGTAGCTATCGAACGCGAGTGTGGATACGGAACCATCGAAAGTTTCTTGCGCCCGTTGTAAAGTGCCAAAAATATGATGGTGGCCAACAATACCCACCCTGTCAGAAATGCCGGTTGATATAAAGCCACATCAAAGGCTTTGTGCCAGGCGATTAAAGCAATACCTAGCACTATGGCGATCAGGCTGTTGCGCCAGCGCCTCTTGGCAAAGGTTGTCACCGGTTCAACCACTTTCCCAATTCTGGCAGGTTCTGCATATCGACCCGCTTCAAAGCGTCATGAGGACAGGCTCTCTGGCAGGCCGGACCACCCAATTGATCCAGGCAAAGGTCACATTTCGTGGCCTTGATAATGGGCGCCGTGGTCACCGTGTCTCTGATGAGGGCACCATTGTTGTCCCGCACCTCGACCATGCGAATATTATCGTAGGGACAGGAATTGGCACAGGTGGCACATCCAATGCAGGTACTATCGTTGATGGCGACTTAACCGCCCGCCGATGACCGGTGAATTGCACCAGTGGGACAGCCAATCATACAAACTGGGTCCATGCAGTGCATACAGGCATTGGCCACCATGTAATGCTCGTGCCGACGACCGTGGCGGTTAAAACGAGGGTTGTTCTCATGGGCTCTGGCGCAAGCCGTGACACATTCGTCACAACGGACGCACCGATCCATATCAATCAACATGGTCGCCGTGCCGTTTATGTACCTATTCTCCACGAGGAATTCCAGCATGCCCGGATCGATAGTCTGAGATGCTGCCTCTCTCTCTTCTCCCATCTCCTTCAACTGGGCACTGCTGAAATCTAATTGGCCGTATTGCGCCAAATCCTCTTGGCTTAAAGTAGGCAGTACGTATTTCTCTATCACGGTTGTAGGAACCCGAAGAATATCAACGTAGCCCAAGGCGCGTAATGTAGTAAGCAAGGTCATAGGCTCAAGCATTGCCGTTCCATCGCTATTACCTTTCGTATCGCCTATTTCCGATTGGTTCTTTCTCTCCAGGAGCCAGTTGTGGACGATCTCGGCCATTCCAAAAAATGCACCCCGGCCAACATAACGAACAGTGCGATGGCCGTTATTGACAATTTGACTTACCCGGGCAAAACCCGCCCGCACCAGCAACAAACCGTCAGGATAATCACCCTCCGCCACGATCACTGG
>CAJWET010000124.1 GCA_913031515.1 uncultured Acidimicrobiaceae bacterium
CTTTCTTGCTCATCAACAGCAGTGGATTCTTCTTGAGGGGCGCTTGATACGGAGGTGTTTGAAGAGTCATTGCCGAAAAGGTCGTCGTCTAAGTTTGCGGCAAAAATGATTCCCAAAATGAAAGTAAAGACCATCCCAATAGTCAATACTGCCGTAACGATTTGATTTAAATCTCTTTGCCTTTTTTTAGGGTTTGGATCCATGTTGTTATTTCTAGCATTTTCTTGAGGCTTTTCGGGGTTCATCGCTGAACGAAAGGTGACAGGGCTTATGAATCTTCTTTTTGGATCTCTCTCAATTGCTTTCATTATTGGCTCTTGAAAACCCGTTGGTATCTCCCGAGGAGCTTTTTTGAAAGCACTTGTAATTTCACTTAGGGAGCTTTGATTGAGTTCTAAAGGGCCAACTCCTGTTAGAAGTTCCAAGATCACGATACCTAGAGAATAAATATCGCTTTGTTGGTTCGGGGCTTCTCCAGTGGATTGTTCTGGTGCAAGGTACGAACTAGGTTCTTCACGATAGTTAACACTTGTTTCTCGTAAAATTTTTTCAGAGGTAGCCAGACCAAAACCTGCAACCTTTACCTGTTGTCCTGAACAGAGAAAAATGTTTTCTGGGTTCAAGTCTCCATGGACAATCCCTTGTTGATGGGCATGCTGCAAAGCATCCACAACTTGGGTTAGTACATTTAACGTCTTCCCTGGAGACATTGTGCCTATTTCGTCGATGTATGCCCTCAACGGCATACCTTCAATTAACTCCATTACTATTGCTTCTATTTCTTCATCGCCGGTTGTGTCATAAATCGGGACGATTGACGGATGGTTTAATTGTGCTGTTGTTCTAGCTCTAGATCGAAATTCTTTTATAAAAGCTGATTCATAGATAAGTTGAGGGTGGGTCAGCTTAATCGCAACTTTCCTAGTTAAAACAAGGTCGTCGGCTTCCCAGACTTGTGTGGCTTTCCCTAAGAACAATGGGGTCTTTAGAACATAGCGCCCTGATAGTTTTCTTCCCGTCAATATAGGGGTCTCTGGAGGGAGCGGATTGTCAGGCATAGATCTCTCGAAGGTTAATTGGTCCTTCGATCTATCTTAAGTTATTTCACAAGGAAGGTCAGGCCAAGGACCCGAGGACCACCGTGAGTCCCAATAACTGCGCCAAGTTGAGTAATGCTTATCTGATCAATTGGAATGATATCGGAGAGAGACTCAACGAATTCTTGAACATCCGGAGCATCTCCATGAATAACTGTTAGAGCTTCTATGTCTCCAGCTTTGGAAAGTTCTTCTCGCAGCCATTGTCGGGCTTTCTTCCGAGTACGCTGCCGGCCAGCTTCGACAACTTCTCCTGAACTGAGGTCAAGGCATGGTTTGATCTGTACCATCGTTCCCAACATGGCCGCAGCTCCCCCAATCCGACCACCTTTTTTCAAATTATCCAAAGTGTCGAGCGTAGCGATGATTCGAGTTCGCGAGCGAAGATTCTCTACAAGATTCACGATCTCGCCTGTAGCTGCTCCATTATTCGCAGCTTCTGCCGCTTTGCGAATTATTGTTCCTAACCCCCCAGTGATTGACATAGAATCAACACAGGTTACCTCTATTAGATCCTTCACTCCTTCGGCGGCTAGTTGAGCAGCTTGACCGGTGGCGGACAGAGCGATTGAAAGGTTAATACAAACCACTTCAGACGCACCTTCTTCATGACATTTTCGGAATGCACTTTCAAAAGCTCCTGGTGATGGAGCAGCCGTTGCAGGCAGGAGGTCGCTAGCTTCCATGCGTTGATAAAACTCAGTCACAGAGATATCTGCGAGATCAGTGAATTCTTGTTCACCGAAACGGATCGACAGTGGAACTATTTTTATGTTTAGCTGCGCAGCTTCCTCTAAAGAAATATCACTAGCGCTATCAGTAACGATTTGAACTGGCATAATCTCCCCAAAGATTCACAAGCATGAGCAAAGCAAGAGGGTAGTAGCTAACGCTCCAACTTCCCATAATTTCAGTTTTTTTTCTATAGAAAAGGCTCTGATCAGCTAATTTAGATTGAAAGGTGAGCGAAACTGGAGACTTTATTGATATCTCCAACCACGATGAAATATTGAGACTGGAATTAGCTGGAGGCATTTTTAATAGCTGGTCGCTAGAGAAGCGATAGAGAAGTACTGTTTTGATGTGTCGATTCTTTTCCTAACCAATGATTTATGTTTTGACCATTACCCGGGGAAGCAACATCCAGAACGTCCTGAACGCCTTATGGCTGTTCAGCAAGGAGCTCTTCTCAGTGACCTAGGTAGTTCACTTGTCCAGACGCAAGCTGAATCTGTTGATAGAAATGAAATTCTGCAAGTCCATGACGGCCGGTTCATAGCGGAACTAGAGAAAGTTGATGCTGCTGGAGGTGGACGCATTGATTTAGACACCAAAATGAGCGAACATTCATGGAGAGCAGCTCAAATTTCCGCTGGTGCCGGAGTACAGGCTATCCGTGAACTTGCAGGAGGTTCTTATGAAGCAGCTTTTTGTGCTGTTCGCCCTCCCGGACATCATGCCACCACAGATCAATCAATGGGCTTCTGTTTCTTAAACAACGTAGCTATTGCCGCCCAACATCTCATTGATGCTGGGGAGAAGGTTCTGATCGTTGACTATGACGCCCACCATGGGAATGGAACCCAAGACATTTTTTATGCAGAGCCGGATGTCTTTTTTGTGTCCTTTCACCAATGGCCTCTATACCCAGGGACAGGAAGAACTGAAGAAACTGGATCAGGGCAGGGACAGGGGACCACGATGAATCTTCCATTTCCTACACGAACGACAGGAGATCATTATCGGATGGCGTGGGAACAAATCGTCCAGCCGAAAGTAGCGAAATTCAACCCGACATGGCTGATTATCTCTGCAGGTTTCGATTCACACCGCAACGACCCAGTTGCAAGTCTGGGGTTAACTTCGGGGGATTATTCAGATCTCACAGCGGAGATAATCAAAGCAGTCCCATCTGGGAGGCGCCTAGTATTCCTCGAAGGAGGATATGACCTTGAAGCGCTAAGATTGTCAACGGCAGCGGTATTACGGACACTTGCAGGGGATCCTACACATCCTGAAAAATCAACTCAGAACGGACCAGGAAGAGAAGCAGTTGAATCAATCGCTCAATTTCACACAATGAACCCATGACTACAACTAACCTTCCTCCTCTCCTCCGAGAGACCGAACAAATAACAAACAAATTTCTCGATGCGAATAAATCTCTTTATCTAGTCGGTGGAGTTGTTCGCGATCTCCTTCTTGGTAGAGATATCACAGCAAATGTAGATCTTGATCTCACCACCGATGCTTTGCCCGATGAAATTAAACAGATCGTTTCGCCGATAGCAGAGAATCTATGGTTGTCGGGAGAAAAATTTGGCACGATAGGGATTCATCACAATGGCCGTGCATATGAAATCACGACGCATCGGGCTGAAAGTTATGATCTAGATTCGCGGAAACCCCAAGTTACTTATTCGACAGATATTAACCAAGATTTGTCTCGGCGGGATTTCACTATTAATGCGATGGCGATTTCACTCCCAGAAGGAACCCTGATCGATCCCTTTAATGGACAGGAAGATCTTCAACAAGGACTGCTCCGTACCCCTTTGACACCGCAGGAGTCGTTCTCTGACGACCCATTAAGAATGTTGAGAGCAGCTCGGTTCATCGCTGCCTACAATCTCGTACCAGATTCAGAATTGATAACCGCAGTAGGTGTTCTTGGAGACCGCTTTAGTATCGTGTCCGCTGAACGGACCCTTGGCGAGTTTGACAAACTTTTACAAGCTCCGCAGCCAGAACAGGGACTACACCTATTACACGACTCAGGGCTCCTTCGTTTGTTTCTTCCTGAGGTTCCACCCGAACGATTCCAACACATATCGAAACTTCCTGCAGACCCGAATTTACGTGCCGCCGCGCTCTTAGCTACGACCCCATCAAAAGTGTGCAAAAACCGTTTACGAGAATTGCGGTATTCGAAAGAACGCATAACAGTTATATGCCGTGTGATCGAAGGAGCGAAAAGCATTCTCGATGACCCAAGTGGCGAGTCAGATTACCGTCGGTGGTATCACCAGATAGGGGAATATCGTGAACGAAGCTATCAGATCGCCAAGACACTCAGTGATGAAGCTCTGCAAATATGGGAGGAAATGGAGTCCACGCGAACTCGGCTAGCTGAAGAATTGGATGATTTTAGCCTTCCTATTAGCGGGGACGAAGTTATGGAACTTCTCCAAATTGAAGAGGGGCGAAGCGTCGGAGAAGCAATGGAATATCTTCAGGAACAGCGTTTTGAAAGGGGTCCGTTTACAGATTCGGATGCCCGGGAAATGCTGCGAGACTGGTGGGACCTTTAAAAATAATAAAATTAAAAGATATTTGAGGATACCTTTGGTGTTTTTACAGTTTCTAGTATGAACAGATTTTCATTTGCCAACTAGTGTTAAGCCATGGGGTTTATTCCTTCAGAACTTGTAGAAGCAAATCCGTCCGGAGACGTTAGCTATCTCCTTGAACGAAATCGGGTTTTAAGGAAATACGAACGTGGGGAGCTCACTCGGAACGATATTTGCGATGCTCACCCAGAACTTATTCGCGCCTCACACCATTACTCGGAACGTATTTCCGGCTTATGCCCTGTTTGTGACAAGGAGGCTGTCCGGTTAGTGTCATACGTTTTTGGGCCTCGGCTACCTTCTCACGGGAGATGTGTCAACTCTGCCGGCGATATTGATCGTATCCGGAAACGAAAAGGCACATTTACCTGCTACACGGTAGAAGTATGTTCACAGTGCTATTGGAATCATTTGCAACGTTCGTACACGCTCTAATTTTTTCTCTGCATAATTTGATAATGATTTAATTATTTTCTCACGCTTTATTGCAATTTCATCTAACGCTTTTCCCCAGACTCCTTGAGAAATATTATTTATATGTTTTTTTTTCTTT
>CAJWET010000125.1 GCA_913031515.1 uncultured Acidimicrobiaceae bacterium
ATTACAAAAGAAATCAATACTACATACACCCACAAAAAACAAACAGGTGGATCTGGGCAATTTGCTGAAGTGGAGATTGATGTGCGTCCAGCAAAACCGGGTGAAGGATATTCATTCGAAGATAAAATTAAAGGCGGGCGCATTCCCAAAGAGTACATACCTGCCGTAGATGCTGGTATCAAAGAAGCAATGACCTCCGGAGTTTTAGCGGGTTTTCCTGTCGTTGATGTTCAAGTTGAGTTAAATGATGGCAAATTCCATGATGTGGACTCCTCGGATATGGCGTTCAAGATAGCGGGAACAATGGCGTTCAAAGAGGCTGCCAGAAGGGCGGCTCCAGCACTATTAGAACCCATCATGGCTGTGGAGGTAGTAACCCCAGATGACTATCTTGGTGGGGTCGTCGGAGATTTAAATAGTCGACGTGGCCAAGTGCAAGGAACAGAGCAGCGCGGCAATGCCCAGGTAATAAATGCTCTAGTTCCTTTGTCAGAAATGTTTGGATATGTCGGTGATTTGCGTACCATGTCTTCAGGAAGAGCAAATTACACAATGCAATTCGATTCCTACCAACAAATGCCAACAAATGTGCAGGAGGAGGTTGTTACTCGCTTACGTGGTGAGTGACTTTATGGGGATTGTCATAAAATGAAATTGCACAGCTAGAGTTAATAGCCGTGCATTAGTCTGGTGGTTTACCACCAACAATTAAAAACCAATCCGGCCGAAGGCCGGTTTATTAGAAAGAAACCTGAGGAAAATACAATGGCCAAGGAGACGTTCGAGCGAACTAAACCTCACGTCAATGTGGGGACGATGGGTCACATCGACCACGGAAAGACAACATTAACAGCTGCGATCACTAAAGTACTTAGTGAGACCGTTGAAGGAAGCCAATTCACTGACTTTGAAAATATTGATAAGGCGCCTGAAGAACGTGAACGCGGTATTACTATCAATGTGGCTCACGTAGAGTACGAGACAGAGAACCGTCATTACGCTCACGTCGATATGCCAGGTCACGCTGACTACATCAAGAATATGATTACAGGTGCTGCTCAAGTTGATGGGGCCATCCTTGTTGTTTCTGCAGCTGACGGTCCGATGCCACAAACGCGTGAGCATGTCCTTCTTGCTCGTCAGGTTGGGGTTCCCAAAATAATCGTTGCTCTAAATAAGATCGACATGGTTGACGATGAAGAGCTGATTGAGCTAGTAGAAATGGAAGTCAGAGAACTTCTGGATGAATATGATTTCCCTGGTGAAGATACTCCGATACTTCCAGTATCTGCGTTGAAAGCTCTTGAAGGTGACGCGGATGCTGCAGCACAAGTTCTAGATCTTATGGCTCAAGTGGATGAGTACATTCCCCTTCCAGAACGGGATGTTGATCGACCTTTCCTAATGCCAATTGAGGATGTGTTCTCTATCACTGGGCGCGGGACTGTCGTGACCGGAAAAATTGAATACGGTATGGTCCATACTGGAGATGAGATCGAGATTGTGGGTATAAAAGAAACACAGACTACGACCTGTACTGGTGTAGAGATGTTCCGCAAACTTCTTGATGAAGGGCAAGCTGGCGATAACATTGGAGCGCTTCTCCGTGGTATCGACAAAGAAGAAGTCAAGCGTGGACAAGTCCTTGCTGCACCTGGGAGCATTACTCCCCATACAAAGTTTGAAGCTGAAGTGTATGTTCTTACGAAAGAAGAAGGTGGACGTCACAAACCATTCTTCTCTAATTATCGGCCTCAATTCTATTTCCGAACAACAGATGTTACTGGAACAATTGATCTTCCAGATGGCACAGAAATGTGTATGCCAGGAGATAATACCAAGATGTCTGTTGAGCTGATAGCTCCTATCGCTATGGACGAAGGACTCCGTTTCGCTATTCGTGAAGGCGGAAGAACTGTAGGGGCTGGCGCCGTCACAAAGATTGTCGAATAAGAGAGAAATCTGAATGGCATCGGGTCAAAAAATCAGAATACGATTGAAAGCGTATGACCACGAAGTCATCGATCAATCAACGAAAAAGATTGTTGAAACAGTAAAGAGAACCGAGGCTAACATTCGAGGCCCCATACCTCTTCCTACGGAAAAACATCGTTTCACAGTAATTAGATCCCCACACAAATACAAGGATTCTAGAGAACATTTTGAAATGCGAATCCATAAAAGATTGCTTGACATTTTAGAACCATCAGCAAAAACAGTCGATTCGCTTCAACGGCTTGATTTGCCCGCTGGAATAGATATAGAAATTAAGATTCAACAGTCTTAAAGCGATAAAGTCACCCCTTTGAGTTCGGTGGATTTCGTAAAGCTACTGTATTTAACATGGGCTTGTCAGATGTCTTGGGGAAACTCTGCGCGGCAAGAAACATCTAACACGAGAAGTGTTGGAGGTTACCGGTTGTGTGGGTATGATTGACCCCTGTGGTGGCAAGGTTTGTCGCCAAATTGACGTCCAAGAAAGCCGTCAGTTTTGATTGGAACTACTTGGCAGAATCGATATAACGCGCTCCGCTGAGAAAGCTCAGCAGAGCGTTCTCGTAATTTGGCATCGGCCATAGAGATGGAACAATAGGAAAGAATTCGAGGGTTACCTCATGACGAGCAAGGCAATAGTCGGCCAAAAGGTCGGCATGACTCAAATCTGGGATGAAGATAATCGTGTTGTTCCTGTGACTGTGCTTCGAGTCCCTCCCTGCCGTATAGTCCAGATCAAAACGACACTTAGCGATGGATACAATGCTCTGCAGGTAACTTTTGGTGTAGCTACTCCTCAAACTCTAAACCAGCCGCGAGCTGGCCATTTCAATAAGGCTGGGGTTGAACCCGGGCAAAAACTTTTGGAACTTCGGCTCGATGAAGTCGATGATTATGAAATTGGTCAAAAAATTAGTGTAGATATTCTTGGAAAAGGCGAACTCGTAGATGTTACAGCAGTAAGTAAGGGGAAGGGATTTGCAGGTGTGATGAAACGTCATGGCTTCAAAGGTCAAAGAGCAAGTCATGGGGCCCAGAAAGTCCATAGAAAACCCGGAGCTATTGGCCAATGCGCTACACCTTCTAGAGTCTTTCGTGGAAAGAAAATGCCTGGAAGAATGGGGTCTCAGAAAACAACGATTTTGAACCTTCAGGTTGTCCAATCCAATGGCGAAGAAGAAACCCTGCTTCTAAAAGGGTCAGTTCCTGGTCCACGAGGTGCAACCGTTTTGATCAGGAATGCGGTTAAGGCTGCATCAGTCGGTGGAGAGAGCTAATGGCAAAGACCGACGTTCTTAAAGCAACTGGTGGGAAAGCAGGAAGCGTTGAGCTTGATGATCATGTTTTCGGAATTGAGCCGAATGTCTCTGTAATGCATCAGGTCGTCAATGCTCAGTTAGCTGGGAAAAGATCCGGAACGCATAACACAAAAACCAGAGCTGAAGTTAGAGGTGGCGGAGCGAAGCCGTGGAAACAAAAAGGAACCGGTCGTGCAAGAGCGGGGTCATCTAGAATTCCGCAATGGCGCGGCGGCGGTGTCGCTATGGGTCCAAAGCCAAGGGACTACTCCCAAAAGACACCAAAGAAAATGAAACGTTTGGCCCTGTACTCGGCTCTATCAGACAGAGCTTCGGAAAAGAATATTTTAGTTGTAGAAAATTGGAGCTTTGAACAGCCTAAGACCAAGGACGCTGAAGAAGCATTAACCACTATCGGAGCGGAAGGAAAGATTCTCCTTGTTGTAGATGAAGCAAATGTAAATGCATGGAAGAGCTTCAGGAATCTCACAAATACCCATGTAATCTCTCCTGATCAATTAAATGTTTTTGATGTCTTAACAAGCGATATGGTTGTCTTTACTAAAGAGAATCTACCAACCAGCGTGACTCGTACCAGTGAAAAAACTGAGGATGCGATTTCCTCTGAAGGTGAATCGGAGGAGCCATGAGTGAAAATCGTGACATCATCGTGAAGCCGATCGTAAGTGAAAAGTCTTATGAGCTTTTGGAACGGAACGTATACACATTTGAAGTTGACTCTGACGCGACAAAACCCCAGATAAGAAGCGCCGTAGAAGAGATCTTCGGAGTTCGTGTTGTGAAAGTTAATACTTTAAACCGAAAGGGGAAACGTAAAAGAAATCGCCGGAATTTCTCTTACGGCCGGCGATCTGACCAAAAACGAGCCCTTATTACCCTTGCTGAGGGTGACTCAATCGAATTGTTTGACGTATAGGAAAAATGATGGCTATTAGAAGACGGAAACCTACAAGTCCTGGAAGACGATTCCAAACCCAAGCCGACTTTTCAGAGATTACGAAACAAAAGCCCGAGAAGTCACTCACAACTAGTAAACCTAAAACAGGTGGCCGAAATAACTACGGTAGGAAGACATCCCGACATCGCGGTGGTGGTCATAAACAGTTGTATCGAAAGGTAGATTTTCGTCGTGACAAAGATGGGGTTCCAGCAACAGTTGCCTCAATAGAATACGACCCGAATAGGACATGCCGGATTGCTTTGCTTCATTATCATGATGGCGAGAAACGATACATTCTTGCGCCAAGCACGATAGCGGTTGGTGATGTACTCCATTCTGGTCAAGGTTCAGAGATACGTGCTGGAAATGCTTTACCGCTTCGCTATATACCGGTAGGTACGGTTATTCATAATATTGAGTTAAAACCAGGTCAAGGAGGTATTTTAGTTAGAAGTGCTGGTTCATATGCACAATTAATGGCAAAAGAGGGTAAGTATGCTACTGTTAAATTGGCTTCTGGTGAAATTAGACAAATCTTAATGACTTGTTTGGCTACTATCGGAACGGTTTCAAATTCTCAGAACCAATTACAGGTTTCTGGTAAAGCAGGTAGAAGAAGATGGCAAGGTAGAAGACCAAGAGTTAGATCTACAGTAATGAATCCGGTTGATCATCCAATGGGTGGTGGGGAAGGAAAACATTCAGGAGGTATTCCAAGATCTAAAAAGGG
>CAJWET010000126.1 GCA_913031515.1 uncultured Acidimicrobiaceae bacterium
CCTCCTGCACGCGATCAAATAATTCCATGGAATCACCGAAGAGGTCGTCTCGGGCAGCAATGCCAGCGTTGAGAACTACCCCATCAAGTCTCCCAAACCGTTGTAAAGCTAAATCCACCGCTGCACGATTGTGTTCCGGATCAGCCACATCGCCAGTGATTACAGCGATCCGTTCGTTTCCTTCAGCCCAACTGAAGTCAGCACTGGGAAGGTCAGATCCGACAGCGTAGCCCCCTTCGGCAAGAATTTCCTCGACGGTAGCCTTTCCAATACCGGATGCAGCCCCTGTGACCCAGACCACGTGTTCTTCATGTAAATCAGTCATGTTCCTAACTTAACCCGTAAACGTTATCGCATTACTAGTTGCTGATAAAAGATGTTTTGCCCGATCGAGAAAATCAGGAAAAGTATCGCGGAGAGCTTTTGAGCGGACTTCCACTGAAAACGGAACTGAAATATCGAATAACAACTCGAATTCTTCCATAGGCAGGTTACCTTCCCCAGGGATTGCTCGGTCATCCACCGCGTCACGTATCAGTTCTTTCGTTGACCAGCCGGATGGTTCCGCCATAGCGTCGCACCATTGTGCATAGGGAAATAAGGCTGCGTCAACAGCACGAATCTCGTTATATGTAGTTCCAGATCTGAAAACATGGATAAGGTCAACGAGAATCCCGACATTGTCCTGATCGACGAGTTCAACGACCTTCAACGCATCCGCAAGTGTCCGTATTGAAGTAAAGCGCATAAATTCTATACAGACTCGGATGTTGGAAGAATGAGCGTAGGTGCATAGTTCATTAAGGCGTTCAGCGGTCGCTTCGACAGAATCGAAGCTGGATATGGTCAATATATTCTTCGCCCCTATCGAAGATGCTGCATCAACAAGGCGTTCTCCACAATCGCCATCGGGTCCCATACGAACGACTTCCATGTCAACAACGGTCAAACTTGTATCGTCGATGCGTTTTCTGACCTCTTTTGTCGTCTTGTCCGTCCATGACAACGGGTCAAACCAGACTCCAGTTCCTTTCCACCCCGCCTTGGCCGCGACTTCGACAAAGGTACACGGGTCATCCTCGAGTTCTGGAGAAACTCCAGCAGCTATAGAAATCAAACGTTTATTACCCATAGCTTTAATTTAAGCACCTCTTGACTTCGAGAAATAATTTGGTTGGGTACTTTGCGTTCTTCTTAGTATTTGAGGGAGAATGAAGTACATTTCTCAAAGAGATTTTAGAAGGGGAACATATGGAACTTGAAGGACAGGTTGCGCTCATAAGTGGCGGCACCCGAGGAATTGGCCGAGGGATAGCTGAAGCTTTCGTTACCGAAGGAGCAAACGTCGTCATTAATGGACGAAGCGCAGATAAAGGAACTCAAGCAATTGAGGAAATAGATGCGGGAGACCAGCTGCACTTCATCGCCGGCGACGTGACAGATCGCGAAGTATGCGAAGGCTTGGTTGACAAAACAGTCGAGCACTACGGAAAGATAGATATCGTCGTTCCAAATGCTGGAGGCGGTACCGCGGAAGGTGAAGAACCATCGCCTCTGGTAGATATGACAGACGCCAACTGGCAGTTCGTCTTGAACTGGAATCTCAATCACCCTATGTGGCTGATGCGGAGAGCATTAAAGTACATGATCCCACAGGGGTCGGGACGAATCATGTCTGTCTCATCCATGTACGGGAAGGTCGTAATACCTTCGCAAGCACCGTACTGCACCACAAAACATGCCCTCAACGGCTTAACCAAAGTAGTCGCACAGGAGGTTGGCACATTAGGCATAACAGTTAACGCTTTGTGCCCGGGTGGCATTTTGACTGACGTCATGAAAGAGCAAGGACCTATGGCAGCCGAACAGCTAGGAATGGAATTTGAGGAATTCCTAACATGGATGCAACAACCATCAGCAATCAAACGGATGAATACGGTCGAAGATTGCGCACTGGTTGCAGTACTGCTCGCTTCAGATGCAGGTGCTGGCATCACAGGATCACTGATCAGTATCGACGGCGGACAAGCCCCCTACTAGACGAGGAGATTAACAATGGGAAAACTTGATGGAAAAGTAGCGGCCATAACGGCAAGTACTCGAAGTATCGGTCGTGCAATAGCGGAAGCGTACCTGGCAGAAGGGGCACAAGTAGTCGTTAGCGGCCGGTCCGAAGAGAAGGGGGCACAAGCATTAGAAGAAATGGGCGCTGGTGACAACGCTACCTACATTGTATGTGACGCTTCGAAACAGTCTGACGTTGAGGGCCTGATCGAAGGAACTGTCGACCATTTCGGAAAAATTGACATCGCTGTGCTTAATGCGGGAGGCATTCTAGATGCTGCTCCAGTAGCAGAAATGTCAGATGAGAGTTGGAACTACACCCTCAATTTAAACCTGAATCACACATTTTGGGGCATGAGGAAAGCCCTGCAGTACATGATTCCACAAGAAGATGGCAGAATCATCGCCATCTCTTCCGTAGAGGGAAAAATGAAAGTTGAAACTTGCAGCCACTACACGGCAACAAAACATGCCATCAATGGCCTTGTGAAGGCAGCGGGTCATGAAGTCGGCGCCACCGGCGTCACCATCAATGCGATCCTGCCGGGATTTGTTCGTACCGATCTATTTTACGATTCCGCACCACAAACCGTAGAGGCCATGGGAATGAATGACATTGAAGAGCTTGCAGAATACTACGCCGCAGGATCTGCGATCAAACAACCCAATACGGTGGAGCAAGTAGCTGCAGTCGCCGTCATGCTTGCAAGAGATGAGGCAAAAAACTTTACAGCTTGTCTCTTCCCATGCGACGGCGGGACCATGCCCTACTAAACCTGTCCTTTGGAGACGGCCCGTACCGTAGGTCCTCCAATCACACAACCGCATAATCTATCCCAAAGAACTCGATGTTTAAACTTGGCCCACCTGTGCAGATAGCTTACGCCGTCGTCGACGCTCACGACGCAGCTAGGAAATGGGTTGAAGGTTTCGGAGCCGGACCCTTCTTTATCGCTGAACACATCCCAGTCACTAACGTTGTCCACCGAGGCACCCCCGCGGTTTTCGATCATACATCCGCCTACGGTCAATGGGGTGAGATAATGGTGGAACTTGTTCAAGACCATGGGGAAGGACCTTCAGCAGTTCGTGATCTCTACGCTCCAGGTGAAAGCGGGCTGCATCATGTCGCGTACTTCGTCGATGACCTTGATGAAGCAACAGCAGAATTGGCAAAACGTGGATTCCCATTGGCCATGTCAGCTGAAGCTAGAGGAGAGACCCGCTTTCATTTTGTAGATGCTGTCGCGGAGCTAGGCCATTTCCTCGAATTGTATGAATTGAGTCCCGAGCTGAAATCTTTCTACGAAAAGGTACGAGACGAAGCTATAGGTTGGGACGGATCTAACCCAATCCGTACGCGCTAGAGAGCTACGATCCGGCAGCCGACCTTCCCCCGAAACGGGACCGCCCAGCGTCCACTGGGTCACTGACCGTCTCTACATCTGTTGTCCATCCCCACGCGCTTATGATAGAAAGTTCCTTAAAGCGCCATCGTCCATCATCCTCAAGTTGAAGTAGCCCTTCATATCTTCCGCCTTGGACTCCCACTGCCCTCGTCGTAGTAAAATACGCACTCAACGTAGCAGTTGAAGCAGATTCATCGACCACGATTGAAATATTAGATGTTGTATGTCCGCCGGCAATAAGTGAACGCCGTGACCGGTAACGCTCATACAGGGGTGCGATAGCTTCTCGGCCTTCAAAATGCATGTCCACCCCATCAGGGGGGAAGTTCAACACATCAAGAATCGCATCTTCAGAATATGTATCGAGAATATCTTCTTCAAAGCCCGTATCGGCTCCATAGAGGTATTGGTTGAACGTATTCATGATGCTTTCGC
The DNA here is from genome assembly GCA_913031515.1 of uncultured Acidimicrobiaceae bacterium. Taxonomy (GTDB): domain Bacteria; phylum Actinomycetota; class Acidimicrobiia; order Acidimicrobiales; family UBA8592; genus UBA8592. The sequence goes on from CAJWET010000126.1 coordinate 3,909, forward strand.
GAGCGCGAAGGCGCTTCACTTCATCCTCTAAGGCTGCTAGCCGGTCTTCGAGATCTCCACTCATTTTAAAGCGCCTCCATTTCCCACCCTTCGGGTGGATCGGTCACATTCCGTGACGGTTTAATTAAATGTGGGTGATGTTCCCTGCCGCGCAATTGGGCCTCTAATAGCGTCCCATCGTATGTGATCCATTCTTGTGGATCCAGCTCAATAATGACCCGCCCAGCGGTATCTAATCGTCGGCTAAATTCGGCATTTGCAGCGGCATCCCCAGCGCGGAGACGGGCGGCCAGCATTGGGTAGAACCATTCCTTGATTTCAGGGTTGTTTTCGTGGACCGTCGCAAGTGTTTTTGCTGTTGTCGTGATATCTCCTCCGAGCCATGTCCCTTCACTTGAAATGACGATTGAGCTCTGTGGGCGTGCTTTAAGCGCTGGGACTCGCTTCCGTTGTTCCATGCAGGTAACCCAGAACTTTTCTTCATGCCACACGAAACGGTGTAGAACACCAACAGGCCACCCATTGCGATTCGTCCAGTTAACGCAGCACTCAGTTTGTGCTGCGTATAGACGTTCACGCTTTTCCTGGCTAACCGATACGTCGCTGACATCCGTATAGTCAACTTTTTCCCCCATAAACCTTCCTCCTAAATGACAGGTTCATTTTTCGGCATAAGCACGACGTAGGTCTTTGCTATCCTGTCATACACTGTCTGGCGACTCGGGTCATAAAAAAGGTAATAGATACACATCACAAAGACGGCGATCGAAGCTATCGCTCCTATAAATGGGATTACGCCTATGAGGCCTGGAGCCCAGCGGAGTGCAGCTATAGAACCTCTCGGAGGTATTTGGCCAGTCTCAACCTCAACAATCTGGAACCCAAGAATAAGCTTCCCCGGCGTTCCACCACGTGTCGTCACGAAACCCACTTCGTAAAACACTGCGACAAGGATCATAAGAAGGGTCAACAAATAGGTATTACCAGCATCGGTTCCAAATATGAGAACAAGCAAAAATGAGAAAACTATCATGAT
>CAJWET010000127.1 GCA_913031515.1 uncultured Acidimicrobiaceae bacterium
GCAACTTGCGGTTTTCCAACTGAAGCATCAACGTTAAACTCTCGGAGCATTCTGTCGACAAGAACTTCTAGGTGGAGTTCGCCCATCCCTGAAAGGATTGTTTGTGCAGTTTCTTGGTCAGTATGAACTCGGAACGTAGGGTCCTCTTGGGAAAGTGCCATCAAAGCTTTAGAGAGTTTTTCTTGATCTGCTTTTGATTTTGGTTCAACTGCTACATCGATAACGGGATCTGGGAATGTTATTTCTTCAAGAATGAGGGGCTTGTCGATTGCTACAAGAGAGTCACCCGTTCGTACATCCTTTATCCCTATTGCTGCCATAATGTCACCGGTATATACGGCATCCACATCCTCACGGTCATTTGCATGCATTTCTAGTATTCGACCAATCCGCTCTTTGTTGCCCGTTCGGGGATTTAGGATTTGAGACCCTTTCTCTAAAGAGCCTGAATACACTCGGAAAAATGCAAGCCGGCCTACATGGGGGTCGGTCATTATTTTGAACGCTAGCGCTGAAAAAGGTTCGTCATCTGACACCTTACGTGTCACTTCTTCATCTCCTTTGACGCTGGTTCCGACAATTTCCGGTATATCAAGGGGGGATGGAAGGTAGTCAACTACTGCATCAAGGAGTGGTTGCACTCCCTTGTTTTTGAAAGCTGTTCCATTGAGGACGGGAACAAGGCCATGGTTGAGTGTCCCTTCACGAATAGCATGCTTTAGATCTTCTTGCGTTATCTCTTGCTCCTCTAAGTATTTCTCCATAATTGTTTCGTCAAATTCAGAAAGTTTGTCCAGCATCATTTCACGGTATTCTTCAGCTTTTTCTACGAGGTCGTCTGGAATATCTACTTCATCCCAAGAAGCACCGAGATCTTCTCCATGCCAGATAAGAGCCTTCATGGCTACGAGATCGACAACTCCTTGGAATTCAGCTTCTGCACCGATAGGAAGCTGAAGAACTACATAATTATCGGTTAGGCGTTCTTTGATTGTGTCAACAACAAAATAAAAATCAGCTCCTGTCCGATCCATCTTGTTTACAAAGCACATTCGTGGAACATTATATTTTTCTGCTTGGCGCCACACCGTCTCTGATTGTGGTTCAACTCCGGCGACGCCATCGAAAACTGCAACAGTTCCATCTAGAACCCGTAAGGATCTCTCTACTTCAACGGTGAAATCAACGTGACCGGGTGTATCGATAATGTTGATTCGGTGGTCGTCCCAGTAGCAGGTTGTTGCGGCAGAAGTAATTGTGATTCCGCGTTCTTGCTCTTGTTCCATCCAGTCCATGATGGCGGCACCATCATGAACTTCACCGATTTTATATGAGCGGCCTGTGTAATAGAGAATGCGCTCGGTAGTTGTGGTTTTTCCTGCATCTATGTGCGCCATAATGCCGATATTTCGGGTTTTTTCTAAAGGGTGACGTGGCATATCGTTATTTTACTTTTCCTTGTTGGCCGGTGGATAAATGGTCCGAATATATGTTAGTGAACTGTTTCCATCTTGTGAGAGATCAATTACCAACGATAATGAGCAAATGCTTTGTTTGCTTCAGCCATTTTATGTGTATCTTCTCTTCGTTTAACTGTCGCCCCAAGCCCATTTGAAGCATCTAGCAATTCGTTTGCTAGCCGATCTGCCATGGTTCGTTCGCGACGGTCACGCGCAAAGCTTACTATCCAACGAATCGCTAGTGTCGTCGCCCTTCTGGGACGGACCTCGACAGGTACTTGATACGTAGCTCCGCCTACTCGGCGACTCCGAACTTCCAGTTGGGGGCGAACGTTTTCTACCGCTCGTTTGAGAGTATCAATAGGGTCAGATCCTGTTTTTTCCTCCACTGTTTTTAATGCATCATATACAATTCGCTCAGCTACGGATCGTTTCCCGCGTTGGAGGATTTTATTGACAAATTGGGTAACAAGCGTGGACCGATAAATTGGGTCAGGTTGGAGGTTCCTTCTTGTAGCGGGTCCTTTTCGAGGCATCTCTGTTTACTTCCTAATCTTTCTTTGCGCCATACCGGCTTCGAGATTGTTTCCGGTCTCGCACAGATGCTGTGTCTAGAGTCCCCCGAATCACTTTATACCGCACACCCGGAAGGTCTTTTACTCGCCCTCCACGAACAAGAACAATCGAGTGTTCCTGTAAATTGTGTCCTTCACCGGGAATATACGCAGTCACTTCGGTTCCACTCGTGAGTCGAACACGAGCTACTTTCCTCAATGCAGAATTTGGCTTTTTCGGGGTAGCGGTATACACCCTTGTGCAAACACCGCGTCTCTGTGGAGCTCCTTTAAGCGCGGGAGTTTTTTCCTTCCGGAATTTAGATTCTCTTCCTTTACGGACAAGTTGTTGAATCGTAGGCAATTTTCTCTCCAAGGCTGACGTCAGCCTCTTCATTTGACTTCAAGTTGACTGCAAAAAATATTTTACAACCAGCAAACCAGCCTAGGGGTGTTTAGGCCAGTACACACCCATGAAGAGAGTTCTTAGAAATTTTTTTCTAAGAACCATCCCTTCTTATCGGAGTTACTGTTAAGAATTAGAAGAGACAGACGCTGCTCTTTCATTATTTCAACCAATGAAATCTTCTGCACCTGTTGCTGGTTCTGCATCTTTTTCATCACCAATTTCTTCAGGTTCATGAAACTCTGGACGAGATGCTAACCATTCAGAGACATCTTCATCCCCCTCATCATCGGAGGAATAGAATTCAATTGGGGCATAATCGGGGGCATCTGCTTGAAAATCTCTATATGGTGCGAGTCCTGTTCCGGCTGGAATAAGTTTCCCGATAATGATGTTTTCTTTAAGGCCAACAAGGTTGTCAGAGCGAGATTCAATAGCTGCTTCCGTTAACACACGAGTGGTCTCTTGGAATGATGCTGCAGATAGCCAGGAATCAGTAGCCAAAGAAGCCTTCGTTATTCCCATTAACTGTGGGCGAGCTTCCGCCGGTTTTTTACCAGCCTGTACTAGGTCCCTATTTGCCTCAACATAAACACGCCTGTCGATACTTTCGCCGGGAAGGAAATCTGAATCACCAGGCTCTTGAACCAAGACACGTCTAGTCATTTGTCGAACAATCAACTCAATATGCTTGTCATGTATTGATACCCCTTGATCCCTGTAGACACCTTGGACTTGCTCGACGAGGTATCGTTGGGTTTCTCTCATTCCTCGAATTTCAAGAAGTTCCTTCGGGTCTCTAGGGCCTTCTATGATGGGGTCGCCCGCTGCGATTTCCTGCCCATCCGTGACTTCCAGTCGAGCTTCAATTGCAATCTTGTCATATACGTCCTCTTCTCCATCATCGTTGACAATGGTTACTGTCCGACTCTGTGCCACTTCGTCACCAATCCGGATAACTCCAGACGTACGAGCAAGAGTTGCGGCTCCTTTAGGAGTCCGAGCTTCGAATAGTTCAACAACCCTTGGAAGACCACCAGCCAAGTCCTTTCCGGCAATCCCCCCAGTGTGGAAGGTACGCATCGTTAACTGTGTACCAGGTTCACCAATGGATTGTGCTGCAATTACACCCACGGCTTCACCAAGTTCAATTAGGCCCCCTGTAGCCATTGACATGCCGTAGCTAGCAATGGATATTCCCTGCTCGCTTTCATCAGTTAGGGGCGTGAGGCAACGAATACGAGTGGTATCCGGATCTTGAGCCATCTGATCCATAATTTCTTCAGTTATCATTGTGGCCTTTTCATAGACCGTGCCATCTGAAAGTGTTACGTCTTCGGCAAGAATTCGACCGTAAAGACGAGTTTTTAGATGCGCCCGTTCTTTTCGATCTGTAGGGTTAACTTGTTCTGTTCCTACGTAATTTCCTTCAGCATCCCTCCAGAAATCTTCAGGATGGACATCCTCAATCCAGGAGGAGGGAGGAGTTTGGCCATCTGCGAACGGGTCTTCGGCGTTGATGATTACTTCTTGGGCGACGTCAACTAATCGTCGCGTTAGGTATCCTGAGTCCGCTGTTCGAAGAGCCGTATCGACAAGACCTTTTCTGGCTCCAGGGGTAGCAATGAAATATTCAAGCATTGCAAGTCCTTCACGGAAGTTACTCTTTATTGGCCTTGGGATCATATCTCCACGAGGGTTTGCTACTAAACCTCGCATGCCGGCAATCTGCCTTACCTGCATCATGTTGCCTCGGGCTCCGGAACCTACCATCATGTCGATGGGGTTGAACTTTTCTTCTTTTAGCCCTGCCTCCATGTCATTCTTGACTTCCTCTGTGGCTTGGGTCCAGATCTCTACTTCTTTTTGTCGGCGTTCACCATCGGTGATGATCCCACGACGGAACTGATTTTCAACTTTTTCAGCTTCTTTCTCGTGTTTCTCCAAAATACCTTTTTTCGTTGGAGGAGTCTTTACATCATCTACAGAAACAGTAACACCGGATTTCATAGCCCATAGGAAACATAAATCCTTAAGTTGGTCGAGGCTTCGCGACACGGTCGACTTGGGATAATTCCGTGCTAAATCTTCGACAATCCCACCCATTTCTCGCTTGGTGACACTGATATTTACCCAAGGAAAGTCTTCTGGAAGTGCGTGGTTAAAAAGGACTCGTCCAACAGTTGTTTCATAATATTCAGCTGCTTGCCCATTAGCTGGTGTTTTAAGTGTCCGAGGAGAGCGGAATGTAATCTTTGTGTGCAGTTCAACCTCTTTTGCTTCGAGTGCTCGCTCAACTTGATCAATACGACGGAAAATCCTTCCTTCTCCTTTGGCTCCTTCTACCTCTTCTGTCAAATAGTAGGCTCCAATAATCATGTCCTGTGTGGGGACTGTAAGTGGATTCCCATTCGCAGGAGAAAGAATATTGTTAGCAGAAAGCATTAGTACTCGTGCTTCCGATTGGGCCTCTGAGGAAA
>CAJWET010000128.1 GCA_913031515.1 uncultured Acidimicrobiaceae bacterium
GTAGCCATACGGAAGGAAGGTGGTCCATTGGCTTACGATTTGGTCACTGCTCTTGATAAGCCCGACTTTGAGTAGCCCATCGATAGTTTCTTTAAGTACCTTCGAGCGGTTGACGGGTTTCTTTTCTGATTCGGATACCTCGCAAAGTAATGACCATTGTTTACCGGGTAAGGGAACGTTCGATGGAGCGTAGTTGGAGAAGATAGTTACTCTATAGAAAGGAACATTGACATCGGGAAAGTACATCCAGCATTTTTGCGTTAGCTGTTCAGGGGGATTCCCTTTGAGGCCAATTCCAATGATGTGTGTACTGGACCATCGGAATTCCTTACTTTCCTCCGGAAACAAACTGGTGTCAGTTAGGTGTTCGAGAAGTTCGTTCATTGGCATGGTTGAAATCAGGGCGTCGTAGTTGAACTCTTCACCATCTTCGCAGGACACAGTTTTTTTATGCGGGTTGATAGTTGTGGCTGCCTTGGAAGCAATTAGGTTGTTTTCCGGTAGTCGTAACGCAAGCTCAGACCATATTCTCCCTGTGCCGCCAGAAGCGGGAAACCGAAAAGTAGAGTTTGGCCCCCAACCGACATCGTCGGTCTTTGACTGGGTATTTGCTATTAGCCGTTTGAGGTTGGTTGTAGCGACACGATCCCCAATCCATCCTGCAGAGAGCTCGTGAGGATGATACGCCCATACTTTAAAGTTGTATGGCCGCATAAAGACGTCAGCGATTCCTTCCCCAAGAGAGCATGTGATCCAGTCATCAAATGTCTCTATTTCTTTGGTAGGAGGGTTATCTTGAAGGTGGGTAAGTCCATCAATACATTTTTTACGATCTTTTTCTGGTAAACGCCAGAGGTTATTTTGAAACGGGTAAGGAATCCATCGGTTGTGAGTCCAGATCCATGCTTCTCGAATATGGTGGAACCACTCCTCTTTGAGAAGATCATTGAGTAAGGCATCAAAGTATTCGTAATGTGAGAAGAGGACATGACCCCCTAGATCCCATAGGAACCCTTGATCGTCAATGGCCGTTGAGGCTAGCCCGCCAAACTTTTCCGAGCGTTCTAATAGGACCCAATTTTCGTGTCCGAGTTCATTGAGTCTGTGCGCAGCACCTAACCCTGTTGGACCTCCTCCGATAATCACTATTCGTGGGGTTGTCATGTGAACGACCGAGAGAGCTGAGTGATTTGGAAGAAAGATCGTACAGCGTTTGTAAAAGCTGAAAAATCATTTAGTGAGGCTACGCCATAAGTTCGAGGCTGGAAAGGAACAGGTAGTTCGATGGTGGCGGCCCCAGTCTGAGCGAGTGCTCCACTAATCACGATATTCGGGGCGAACGTGTCGAACGGAATGCGGGCGATAATGGGAGCTAGAATATCGGAACGGATTAGCCTGAATGGGATATTCACGTCCTTTAGATGGCAGTCGTAGAGGACTCTTGTAGCCCTCTTTGCTGTTTGACTAATTGCACTCCGGATAAAGGATTGTTTGCGTCCGACACGGTAACCGAGGACAGCTTCCTGTCCATGCCGAGAGTTCCAGAAAGTTGAAAAAACATGTGCAGGTATCTCGTTGTCACTATCGACCTGTAAAACCCATTGCGCTAAATCAGAGGCTTCGATGTACCCGCGAAGTATCGTCGGGCCATGCCCTTCATTTCTTTTGTGGATGATGCGCATCGAGTCCTGGTGAGGGAGTTCGGAAAGGACACGTTCGGTTTCATCCCATGACCCGTCATTGAGAATGACAAGCAAGTAATGGATGCCGAGGCCTGAGAGCACTTGGATCCATGACTCGATGCAGTCCTTGATGTTTTTCTCTTCGTTGTATACTGGGATAACAACAGCTAAATCCGCTAGAGCGTTTTCCATTGCCTAGCTCTCCTGATTTCTGGATCTCGATTGCGTATTTGCGTTAATAGCACAGCATTGGGGAGAACATTCCCAAGGGTCTCCGTATTCGGCCACTAATTCTTTCCCTTCGATTGCTTCTTCGATAAGATCCCGGATCATCGAAACAAAAGTTTGATTTACTCCGACTGTTGGGGCTCGAAACATCTGTATGCCTCTTTCTTGGGCATGATTGAACGCCTGTGTATCAAGGTCGAATTGCACTTCCATGTGGTCGGAAAGAAATCCTATCGGTACAACGAGCACAGTATCCACGCTGTCCGTGTCGAGTTGATCTAGGTAGTCGATAATGTCAGGTTCGAGCCATGGGACTGATGGTGGTCCACTCCTGCTTTGGAAAACAAGATCCCATTGGAGGTCTGGAGCAACTCTGGTGCTCATTTCCTGTGAAACAGCTTGTAATTGAGAGATATACGGACTTGTTTCTGCCCATGATTTAGGTATTGAATGGGCCGTGAAAAGAAGTCTTATCCCCGCTCTATCGGGTGCAGTGATTGAAGAGAGGGTTTTTTCGATTTGACTTTCCACCGCTGAAAAAAACTTAGGGTGATTCCAGAACAACCTGATCTTGTCAATTGTTAGATTGTCGACTCGGGTTTTCGCTATAGCGGCAGTGATGTCCTCTTGATATTGCCGGCAACCCGAGTAAGAACCGAACGCGCTTGTAACAAACGCCAGAACTTTCCGATGTCCGTCCTTCACGATTTGTTCGACTGTGTCTTGAAGAAAAGGGTTCCAGTTGCGGTTCCCGAAATAGATAGGAAGCGCTAGTCCGTGTTGGCTCAATTCTTCTTCAAGGGCGTTGATCAAATCCCGATTTTGTTGGTTAATCGGACTCACTCCGTCAAATAGGTCATATTGTGCTTGGACTTCCTTCAGGCGCCCAGAGGGCACCGCCGTACCGGAGGTGACATTTTTGAGGAAAGGGACAACATCTTCTTTCGATTCTGGTCCTCCGAAAGAGAGCAATAATATCGCTTCGTATTCAGGCATTTGTTCCTTTCTGACAAGAAGGACAGTACCAAATGGATCTCCCCGCGGAAGTACTCTGCGTAATGAATCCGCTACATCGTCTACAGGACAGTCCACCCCTTTTGTACACATAGAGGGCGTTCTCATCAAGAGCTTTCTTAGTTACTCGGCTACCGTGATCCTCAGGAGTTATGGTTACGATCCGATTCCATGCCTTGCCTTTCCTGAGAAGCATCACGGTAGTATCCCAGATTTCTTCTGCTTGCTTTAGTGTTAGTTCTTTTCCTGATACGTCTGGCCGTATGCCGTTCAGAAATAGAATCTCTGAACGGTACACATTACCAATCCCTGCAATAAACTGTTGGTTTAACAGCGCGGCACCAAGTGGAATCGAGGTACTTAAAATATTTTCACAGAACTCTTTTCCTCCACGTTTCCCTAATCTCAGCGGGTCCGGCCCCAGCTTCGAAATCCGGTACGCCCACTCATCTTCGTCTATGACTGAACATGTTTGCGGTCCGGTAAGTTGCCAGGCTACTGAAGCTGTTTCAAGGCGGAGTCTAACCGTCTCTGATGGCTGATGGTGTAGGTCGAACTTTCGGAATTTTCCTATTAGGCCAAGGTGGATATGGAGAATATGGCCATTCTCCCACCAACAAAAAAGATGCTTACCCCATGCCTCGCTTCGCAACATGTGGGTGCCATCAATTAGTGAAGCCCCGTCGGAGAAGCGACCTTGTGGGGACAAAGCGGTTACTGGGCCATTGCTGAGATCTTTTTCTAGATCTGCGGCTAAACGGTGAATTGTGTGTCCTTCTGGCACAAACCGAACGGTAGCGCCAGCTTTAACTACTTGCTCATAGATAGCGAGATTCTATATTTGCGAATGTGGTAGTTCATCGGCTACCACGGGACAATGGAGAAAGAGTTCCAATATCCGATGCGTCAGGTGCCACATAGAAAACGATCATTTATAATCGTTTCACTGTTGTTGTGCTCTCTCCTCCTCGTCCAGTCTTCCTCGTCAGGCGCCTTGATTCAATCTAGTGATCCACCTTGGGAGGATCTAGAGGCGGCACTACTGCAACTGACTGAAACAGAAGCAGAATTTGAGTTAGCAGAAAAGAGAATAGAGGAGAAGGAACGGGAGTTGACTAGTCTTCTCCGAGCAGAAGACAGGGAAGAAGCCCTTGAGATTTCATTTCTAATAGAAATGAAAGAGACGGAAGACTTGGCGAAGGAACTTGCCATTGAAGCTTTTATGGGTGGAGACCCTATGAGTAGTGCAGCGTATTTGCTTTCTGCAGACAGCGTAGGAGATCTTACTTTCCGTCGAGCGATTCTTTTTGAGACAGTTCATGCTATAGAGAAGCAGTCGCAAGCCTATGCGGAGATGAGAGACAATGCGTCAGCGGCCGGACTTGAACTTGTGACTCAAATGGATGATGTTTTGGTTGCTATTCTCATCGAGAAGAGGAATCGTTCCCATGCCGAAGAGGGAATTCGCAGAGCGGAATATGTGGTCGAGATAGCACAGATTCACGCATCTGCCAATGTATTGAAAGGGCAGAATGGGCATGTCGAACCTACCGCTGAGCAGTGGAGAGAGTTACGCTTCTGTGAATCTACGGAGCAATATGATATTTCAACTGGTAATGGCTACTACGGGGCCTATCAGTTTGATCTCATCACATGGGTAGGTGTCGGAGGGGAAGGCGACCCTTCGCAAGCCCCTCCTGAAGAGCAGGATGCCAGAGCAAGATATCTTTATCACCTTAATGGGTGGTTCCCATGGCCGCTATGCGGCCGGTTTTTACCACAATGAGTTTAATTAGTTGGCGCCATGGCCCTATCTAGTCAGATTTAAAAGGCAGAAAAGTGAATCTTCTCGTTGTTTTATTCATTTGCGGATTTGTCATTATGGGATTTTCCATTACGTATGCCATGGGCATCACCTTGCGATTTGAAGAAAG
>CAJWET010000129.1 GCA_913031515.1 uncultured Acidimicrobiaceae bacterium
ATACTTTCTGCTGTCTCAGGCGAGGAAGTATCCCATATCGTCGTTACCCATACACATAAAGATCATTCGCCGGCAAGCAGAGCATTGCAAACATCTACTGGGGCGCCGATCTATGGATTTGGTCCCCATCCCGTATCTCCAAGAGAAGAAGTATCCAGATCGAAACCGACTACGTGGGATCTACTTTTTCCTACACCCGAAGAGTTAGAAGAACTTAAGAAAAGTATGGCTTTCCCCAGTGATGGTGAAGTGGAACATGATCAAGACGAACCGGGTGATATGGCGTTCAATCCTGATATAGAAGTCGGTCACGGCGACCTCATTAAAGGTGGGACGTGGACTCTTGAAGCCATCCATACTCCTGGCCACATTTCAAACCATTTGTGCTTTGGGTTCAAAGAAGAGAAGAGTCTTTTTTCCGGTGATCATGTCATGGGTTGGAGTACATCTGTTATCCCCTCTCCTGAGGGAGCGATGGATGCATACATGGATAGCCTCCATCTGCTACTTGATCGGAATGACCAGTTTTTTTATCCAACGCATGGGCCGAGAATCCCTGAACCGATTACCTTCACTCGAGCCTTGATCGCCCATCGTCAGGACAGAGAACGCCAGATACTGAGTTGTCTTTCTTCAGGACCTAAGACCATACCAGAACTTGTTACTGAAATGTATGTCGAAACTCCACACATCCTCCATATGGCTGCTGGTCAATCCGTGTACAGCCACCTCATCCACATGGTTCAGAAAGGTTTGGTCGGTACTGATGGAGCACCTTGCGCCGATGGCTCATATTTTTCAGAGGTTGGGAAGTGAAACTCGGGGCCCAATACGGTTACTGGACCAAAGAACCTCAAATCCATATTATTCCTACTGCGATTGAAGCTGAGAAACTCGGGTTCGATTCGCTGTGGACAGGAGAAAGCTATAGTAGTGATGCATTCACTCCTCTTGCTTGGGTAGGAGCACATACTGAGAAGATCAAGCTCATAACGGGAATAGCCCAACTTGGAGCTAGAACTCCGGCTTCTCTTGCTATGCAAGCGATGACTCTTGATGGTCTTTCAGGTGGGAGATTCAGTTTGGGTATAGGGGTTTCGGGCCCACAAGTCATTGAAGGTTGGTACGGGCAGCCATTTGGAAAGCCGCTTGCGCGCACACGTGAAACGATAGCGATTCTAAGGGATATATGGAAACGCGAGAACCCAGTCATAGCCGAAGGGCCGAATTTCCCACTGCCATATCCACCTGAAGCACCAAACTCATGGGGGCTAGGTAAACCACTGAAACTTATTACAGAACCGGTTCGGCGCGATATTCCTATTCTTTTAGGCGCTGAGGGACCTCGAAACATTGCACTCGCATTTGAATCATGCCAAGGTTGGATTCCCCTCTACTACACGCCGGAAAGTCCAGACCTATTTGACCTATCTAGATTTTCCATATCGCCTGATTTTGAAATCGCAGTAAATGTAACTGTAAATATCTGCGATGAAATCAAGGAGGGACTACTACCACAAAAGGCGATTCTTGCATTCTACATAGGTGGGATGGGAGCGCAAGAACGCAATTTCCATACAGAATTAATGGGGCGGATGGGCTATGAGGAAGACGCGAAAAATATACAAACCCTCTTTCTTGACGGCAAGAGAGAAGAAGCCATTCTCGCTGTACCTGATGCGTTTGCTGATGAGATATCTCTGGTCGGACCCAAAGAACGTATTGCAGAAAAGTTAACCTTATGGGAGGACTCCCCCGTTACGACATTGATTGTTGGAGCAAGCAATGTGGAAACGCTTCGAACAATGGCAGAACTCGTTCTCTAAGGATCACGGACCTTAACTAACAATCCCGGACTTCCGAAGTTCTTCAATCTCAAGATCATTCTTACCGAGTTCGTGAAGTATTTCCGTAGTGCTCTGGCCAGGAACCTCGGAAGTTAGTTCCGGTTCAGAGGTTGTGTTTGAAAAAATGGGAGGGGGTTGAGGCTGGGTAACACCGCTTGTGACAAAAAAGGATTGCCGGTCTATCGCTTGGGAATAAAGTGGGCTTTCGCCCATCGTTAGAACCGGAGTGACGCAAGCATCGGTTCCACTAAAGATAGTTGTCCATTCTTCTCGTGTCCGGGTAGAAAAGATCTCTTGTATTTCTCTTTTAAGTTTAGGCCAGTGCGAGCGGTCATTTTGCGGCGGAAGATCTTCGATATCGAGACCCAACCCTTCTATAAAAGCTCTGTAGAATTTGGGCTCTATTGCTCCAACCGCCATATATTTTTCGTCACTGGTCGCATACACGTCATAGAAGGGAGCTCCGGAATCAAGAAGATTTGATCCGCGTTCTTCAGTCCAAAAACCCGACTGATATGCAGTAAAGAGTGGAGAAGCTAAATATGCAGCCCCATCAACCATCGCCGCATCAACAACTTGCCCTAAGCCTCCACCTTTCACTGCAAGCAGTGCACTTAAGATGCCGACGATGACGAACATCGATCCACCACCAAAATCTCCTAGGAGATTCAACGGCACGCTGGGTTGTTCACCTTTCCTCCCAATGTGGGCGAGAGGTCCAGCAATCCCTATGTAATTAATGTCATGGCCAGGTGATTCCGATAAAGGCCCTTCCTGACCCCACCCCGTCATTCGTGCATAAACCAATTTGGGGTTACATTGAAGGCACTCATCAGGCCCTACACCCAAGCGCTCGGTTACCCCGGGGCGGAAACCCTCTAGAAGAACATCTGAGGTTGATACTAGATCGAGAAATATAGTCCTTCCTTCTGCCGACTTAAGGTCAACATTGATGGACCGTTTCCCCCGTTCCATCGGTCCAGCGTTTGAAGCAAGCGGATTGCTATTTCCCCCAACACGGTCAATTCTGATTACTTCTGCCCCTAGGTCAGAAAGATACATCCCTGCAAATGGCGCAGGTCCTATTGCAGCTAACTCAAGTACACGTATCCCGTTAAGTGGCCCCACTTATGCCTCCGTCGTAGTCGGTCTTGCTCCCCTACAGTTATGCTCGCTGAGAGCTCACACTCACACATTCCCCAGTCATATACCCACTCAAGTCGCTAGCAAGGAAGATTATCACATTTGCGACTTCCCAAGGTTCAGCTCCTCTCCCGAAAGCTTCTTCGGATTCCAAACGTTTTAGCAGCTCGGGGTCGCTGACTTTTTCAAGGAATGGGTGGTTAGCGAAACTGGGTGAAACAGCATTAACACGGATACCGAATTGGGCGGCTTCTATGGCTGTACAACGAGTTAGGGCCATCACACCAGCTTTAGCTGCAGCATAGTGACTTTGACCGGCCTGAGCTCGCCAACCGATCACACTAGCATTGTTGACGATCACCCCCGACTTATTCCCCATCATATGCCTAAGAGCAGCTCTCGTGCATCGCATAGTTCCATTTAGAGTCACATCTAAGACGTTGAACCATTGTTCATCCTCCATCTGAACCAGATCAGATTGTCCCCCTAGGCCCGCGTTGTTCACCATAATGTCAATTACTCCAAATTTTTCCTCCGCAGAATCGATCAATCTCTGGACTTCATCCTCTTTTGTAACATCACAAACCGTTCCAGCGGCGTTATATCCGTTCTGATGAAGTTGATCTACGGCTTCATTCAGTCTGCGTTCATGCAAGTCAGAGAGCATAACGCTAGCTCCTTCTTCCGCACACCTTTTAGCGGTGGCGAACCCGATACCTGAGCCTGCAGCAGCAGTAATAACAACGGACTTCCCATCTAAAAGATTTCGACTGGGAGGATATGGCGGTACAGAGGAATTCATTTTATTCTTCTTTCTCGATTGCCATTTCCTTCATACGGCGTTCAAGGTCTTCTATAAATGGGTTGGGTTCTTGCCGTATTGTTCTTGGAAGTAACTCTTCTATCTCCTTAGGTGTCCACGCTGCACCGGATGCAAACATAGATCTAACTTCTTTAGGCTGGTTCCAGACTGATATCCGCCGACCCACAACACTATAAATTTGTGCATTCACTTTTCGTCCGGCATCCGAGAGAAGATACACGGCCATTGGGGCAATGTCATCTGGTTCACCTGTCTCGAATTCAAAAGGCACTTTTTCACTCATTCGTGTGCGGGCGGTAGGCGCAATACAGTTTGCGTTTATCTGCGGCCCCCCGCGAAGACTGATGCTAGCTGCAGTCATCGCTGCTGACCTCGTCAAACTTACGATGCCACCTTTTGCAGCTGAATAGTTGGGTTGGGCGGTCGAAGCAGTAAATGCTCCACTAGTTATCCCAACGATACTCCCGCCTGTATCCTGCTTGCGCATAGCCGCCATTGCGTGACGATAAATTGTGAAGTGGCCTTTAAGATGAACAGCTATCACCGCGTCCCATTCATCTTCTTCCATATTGAACAGCATTCTCTCGCGAAGAATTCCGGCAACGCATACAACCCCGTCTATTGTTCCCCATCGTTTGATAGCAGTTTCGACAACGTCAAACCCTGTCTGCATCTGAGAAACATCACCAGACACCGCTTCCGCTTGGACCCCCATGCTCTCTATTTCGTTAGCTACTGACTCTGCTATTTCACTTGTTGGTTCTGACCCGTCAAGAGTGACCCCATAATCAGCTACGACAATATTTGCCCCTTCTCCGGCCACGGCAAGCGCTATAGCTTTCCCTATCCCAGACCCAGCCCCGGTAATGGCAATATTTTTTCCCTCAAGATATTTAGCCATATCATCTCTCTTTCTTAAGAAAAGAAGCTTTAGATTCTTTCAATAACAATAGCTATCCCCAACGCCCCACCTTGGCACATTGTTACAAACCCTAAT
>CAJWET010000130.1 GCA_913031515.1 uncultured Acidimicrobiaceae bacterium
CGGTTGGGGCGAAGCGAGGTTATGCCGCAGAGGGTTGTGCCCATACCTTGGCGTTCAGGATTCTGCTCAGCTTCTGCACGGACTTCACTATTTGCTATTCTTATCTGATCTCTGAATGCTTCCATTGTTGGGTATTCTTGCTCTTCGAAAACTTTTCTCGTTGCAATTTCGGAGGCGGCTTCCCCTCCCCGATGCCCTCCCATACCATCAGCAACTACGAAGAGTGAACCGCTTGTTGCGTAAAAGTCTTGATTCATGATTCGCGACATTCCAACATCCGTAGCGGAACCCCATTCAAAAATAGAGGCTTGAGTCCATGGAGTGATGATGCTTCGTTCTTCGCTCATTTCGCCTCGAGTACGGTATTTCCGATTTGAATACGGTCACGGTATTTCAGTAAATACGGTTTCTCTATCTTTTCTCCGTTGACAAATGTTCCATTCGTCGAAGTTAAATCTTCGAGGTAGAGAGCACTATCTTCGAGGAAGACACGTGCATGCCTGTGGGAAGCGAATGTATCACTGATAGCGATTGTGCATTCTTCCGCTCTACCGAGAAATATTTCTTCTTCAATTAGGTATTCGGTTCCTTGAGAATCTTCTGGTTCGATAGTCATTAGGGAAGAAACCGGGTGCTGGTTTTGTAATTCTCGAACGGTTTCGCCTTGGGGTTTCGGTTTTTTTGGTTTCCGAAGTTGCAGTAGTGTCATGACGACCACCCAGATAAAGAACAGGTAAAGAAACCCTAGAAAAAGAAACTTAAGAAGTTCTAAAAATTGTTCTGACACGATGTGTTGTCTATTTTCTCTTTCGGTTGAAGCCGCTCATGTCTTGAGTGGCCTAGTAGGTCTATAGGTTATTTTCCTTGCCATTTGGGACTGCGTTTGTTCTTATACGCTTCTCGTCCTTCCTTTGCATCTTCAGTTCGAGAAGCAACTATGCGCATTGTTTCACCAAACCTTACTGCTTCTATCCATCCCATTTCTTGAGTCCGGCTCGCTACTTCTTTCGTGGCGCGCGAAGCAAGGGGCGCGGACTTGCAGAGACGTTGTGCCAGTTCATTCGCTTTTTGAAGCAAATCTTCATGTGGGTAGATCTCCCACACAAGTCCGATTTCCTTCGCTCGTTCTGCAGTGATGGTTTCCCCTAAGAGTAGAAGTTCCATCGCGTGTGACCAATTGAGTTTTTTGGGCAGGCGTATTGCTCCGACAATAGTTGGGATTCCGATGCGTACTTCAGGATATGCGAATGATGCCCGAGTACTAGCTAAAACAAAATCGCAGAAGGTTACTGCAGTTAAGCCGTAGCCTATGCAGGGTCCATTTACAGCTGCAATAACTGGTTTATAGATTTCCAGCCCACTTTCAAAGCTGTTGATGGTGGGTTTTTCCCAAAAAGTTCCTGGGAACGTTCCGGCGCTTCCTTGCATATCCTTCAGGTCTGCTCCTGCGCAAAATGTATCGCCAACTCCTGTAAGGATCGCAACCCAAGCGGTTTCATCTTCTAAGAATTTTTTCCATGCAGAATTCAAGCTTTCACGCATAGGTCCATTAATGGTGTTGAGATTGTCCGGCCTGTTATAGCTGATGGTGACAACATTGCCATTCTGTTCATATATAACCGGTGAATCAGACATATCTAGCTCGCTTCGAATCGGATTTTATATTTACCAAATACGATCTGATCATGGTCTACAAGCCAGTGTTCTGAAATACGAAAACCGTTGATCAGGGTCCCATTTGTAGATCCAAGATCTGACAACAGGTATCCACTTTCTCCCAGATGGATCGTGGCTTGATTTCTACTGATACTTGGGTCATCAATGCAGATCGTTGAATCTTGAAGTCGTCCAATGGTGACGGTTGTATCCCCGAGTGCTATTCGTTTGCCATCTGGTAGAACAAGGGCACCTGGGGGGTGACCTGCTTCATTTTGATTAAATTGGGCATCGATTTGGAGCGTTCCTTTTCGTAAATGATCATCAGCGTTTAGCTTGACGTTGACTGAACCAAGGAATGCATATGCTTCCTGATAGCAATAATCGCGTATGGTTTCTTCGAGTTCACGCCGTATTGATTCTGTCGCATTAGCAAAATTGTGGTAGTCGCTTTGGGATATGGCGACAGTAAAGTCATTTGGTGCAAGATTTTCGCCATGGACACCGATACTTCGATTCCGTTCGATTTCTCTGACGATTCTGCGACTGATTTCTACAGGCTTAATAGCGCTACTAAAAAATCGAGCGAATGTACCCTCAACAAGTCTTTCTAGTTTGTTTTCTACTTTCTTGATTACCACAATCCTATTTTAGTCGTGTGTTGAGGTTATTCTCCAATGATCCCCTGTTCGATCAATTCTTCCTTCGTTGGAAAAACAAATCCTAACGAGGTATTTAGCTCTGGATCAGAACAAACGTTGTATCCGGGTGCATCAGCTGCTGTGAAATTACGGACGGTCGTTGGAAATGTTCCGACCGCTGGGAGTTGAAGAAACTCTTCGACTGCGTCAGCGAGGGCGTTGGATACGGCGGGAATGTATTCCGCGGATTTGATTAATCTTGCTTCAGATGGGTTCGCTAAATAGGTAAGTTCCACAAGGGTGGTTGGAGTCTTTGGTCGTGACATCATGCCATAGGTATCGGTCCCCCGATTATTCAGTACCCGAATAATTCCAGCGTCGTATTGGCTTGTCCAAGAGATCCATGAGAACTTGTCGAGAGCTTCATAGACGGATTCGTAAACTAGGGTTCCTAAACGGGCGGATTTCGGTGAGTTGCTTTGAACAAACGCCTCAGATCCGGGGTCTGAAGATGGAGCGATTATTGGCGCGTTGTGATGAATAGAAACCATTCCATCTACCTGTAAATGGTCTGCATAGAGTCCACGAGAGGAAAGAGGAATGTGGTAGTTACGGGTCCTTACAAGAAAGGCTGTGATATTTCGTTCAGCGAGTTCCTCTAAGAATGCTTCTGACACCCTCATGTTGATGTCGTGTTCCCTAATTCCTGAATAGTACGCTCCTCCATCAACGCCTCCATGGCCCGGGTCGATAGCTATTTGAATGTCCGTTACGAGTGTTCCTCCAAAAACTGGTACGGCGTACCCGCAGGGTGAGCGGACGATATAACCATTTAGGGTCTCGGCCAGTACGACAGTGTTCACACCAGTTGCAGTGGTCAACCCCCAAGGTGGGCGTTCAAGATCCAACTGAGAGGTTGTGCCTAGCCTCCCCCAGTAGTCAAGACTTTTGTTCTCATTTGGGACGCCGTATCTATCTTGGTCAAGGGTCAAAAAGAGGTTTGGGTCTATTCCCTGTTCAGTTCCCCAAAAAAGAGTTACGAGTCCCGTATCAAATTGAGTTCCTAAGGACTCTCCGCTGGCGGCAACGATAAGTTCTGATTTCCCATCTCCATTCATATCGAGCGCTGCTAAAGCGTCTCCCCAGTGGTCAGCCGGTTCTGCGGTAATTTGGAAACCAGCAGTGTCTTGATCGACTGCGATCGCACCATTTCCTGATAGTCCATTCTCTGCTCCGAAAACTACTGTGACCGCCCCTGCTCTTGAAACTGAATCTGTACTTTCAGCTGGTGCCCCAATAGCAAGATCTCCGAACTGGTCACCATTGAAGTCGCCGCTAGTGAGGACGGACCCCCATCGGTCGCCCGCCTCACTCCTCCCCGGCATATTGAGACTTCCCTGATGTAGTCGGGAAGATTTGTTTGGTGTTATTCCTTGTGGAGATCCAAACATGACGGTAACGGAACCCGTTTGCTCTCTTTTCCCGCTACTTTCATTTGGAGCACCTATCGCTAAATCACTAAAGCCATCTTTGTTGAAGTCTCCAGTCGCAAGGACAGCCCCCCAATGGTCGTATGCTTCGTTTCTGTCAGGTACAAGAGGAAAATTCTGATGTAAACGGAGCGTTTTGTTCGTTGTGATACCTGATGGACTTCCATATAGGAGCGTAACTGCGCCTACTTCGGGATGTTGTCCATAGTTTTCTCCTGGTGCTCCTATTGCGAGGTCCGTGAAACCATCATTGTTGAAATCTCCGGAAGCGAGAGCCCAACCCCACTTATCTCCGGGTTCTCCCCAATCTGGGACTCCCTTGGTGCTTTGGTCAATGTTCTGTGCTTGGTCGGTCGAAAGACCATTCGGTGTTCCATAAAGAAGAGATATTGTTCCAACATCGGGATTTTCTTCGTTGTCTTTCTCTGGTGCTCCTACTGCAAGGTCTTCGAAACCATCGCCATTAAAGTCTCCGGCCGCAAGCATTACGCCCCATCTGTCTCCCGTTTCGTTAGTTCCTAGGCTGTTTGAACTCTCTTGGTGAAATGTTTTCCCTATTTCGAGCGCTCCGACACCTTCGGATGACCCTGAGAAAATCCATATTTTCCCCACGTCGGTTTTGTCTCCGATGTCTTCGTCGGGGGCGCTGACCACGAGATCATCGAATCCATCACCGTTAAAATCGCCAAACGTTGAACGAGCTCCAAAATGGTCCCGTAATTCATCGGAATCTGGAACAAAGGGCATCCCTTGATGAATGAATGTACTGTTTTTCGGAGTCTGGTCGGCGTCACCATAAAGAATGGAAATAGCTCCAGCTGCATTCGCATCCCCGAATCGTTCTCCGGTTGCTCCCACAGCGAGGTCAGCAAATCCATCTCCATTGAAATCAGGTCGCACTGGAGCGGCGGTACCCGCAGGAGCCGTATTTTCAGCTTGTGCAGTTCTTCCAGTCCCCAGGATCGGAAGGCATGTGGCAAGAAAGGCAACGACTGAAGCACAGA
>CAJWET010000131.1 GCA_913031515.1 uncultured Acidimicrobiaceae bacterium
TTTATTATCTAGATTTGGTTTTCCTCCAAGTTTAATAATTTGTTCAGAAAGACTTTTGACAATTTCCTCATTTTTTTGAGCTGACAAATCTGATAATTTTTCTTTTTTATTTAAAAATTCTTCTAATTGTTTATCTCTAAGAGCTTCAACTCTTCTAATGCCTGCAGCAATCGAAGATTGGCTTACAATCTTAAATTTACCAATATCTCCTGTGTTTCCTACATGGGTTCCACCGCAAAGCTCTGTTGAGTTATTTCCTGCTTTAAGAACACGAACCTCCTCACCATATTTCTCTCCAAAAAATGCAATAGCTCCCATCTTTTTCGCTTCTTGCATATTTGTTTGTATGGTTTCGATATTTGCATCAGAAAATACTTCTGCGTTCGTTAGGTCTTCTATACGCTCAATCTGTTCTTGAGTCAATGGTTCAAAGTGGCTGAAGTCGAACCGCAATCTTTCAGCCCCGACCCATGAACCTTGCTGTTTTACATGGTCCCCCAAGACTTCACGTAACGCCCAATGGAGAAGATGCGTACCGGTGTGATGGCGCTGAACTGCTAAACGATGGGTTTCGTCTATGGTAGCCAGAACCTTGTCTCCTACTTGAAGCTCGCCCTTTGAGGAGTCGATAATTTGTCGGTGTTGTCCTATCGCCCCATAAACCGTATTGGAGATATGAACTATTCCGTTTTTTCCCTTGATTGTTCCTTGATCTCCTACTTGGCCACCAGCCTCAGCGTAAAAGGGAGTTCGATCTAGAATAATCGACTCTCCATCGTTATAAAGAACTTGCGCTTCAATTTCACCTATTTCATAACCCACGAAATCTGAGGGGCCGTGTTCATCGAGAATCTTTTGGAAATCGGTATTAGTTGTCTGGATATCTTCTTTCGAGGTGAGACCTTTACGGCCTCTTTCACGTTGCTCGGCCATTAGGTCTGCAAAACTTTCGAAGTCAACCTTTACCCCTCTTTCATCAGTGATCTCCTGAGTGAGTTCGATTGGGAATCCATACGTATCATGCAACTGGAAAGCAACTTCCCCGCTAATGCTTTGCCCATTTCCCAATTCAGTGAGGTGTTTATCAAGAATTGAGATCCCGGTTTCTAGGGTCTGGCGGAAACCCGTTTCTTCACGTTCGAGTATTTTCGTGACGTGGCTGCGATTATCTTCTAAGTCCGGATAAGCATCTCCCATCAGGTCAATAACTGCGTCAGCCAACCTTCCCATTATCGGTTGATCTACCCCTAGGAGATGGGCATGTCGCACCGCCCTTCGGATTATTCTTCGAAGGACATATCCTCTATCTTCGTTACTGGGTACAACTCCGTCATTTGCTAAAAACGTTGTCGATCGAGCATGGTCAGCAAGGATCTGAAGAGATACAAGATTTTCCTCAGGCTTGCTTTGGATTTGACAGATTTCTACTACAGATGAAAGAAGAATTTGAAACTCATCAGTTTCCCAAACCGCATCAACTCCCTGAAGGACAGAGAGAAGGCGTTCAAGCCCAGCACCGGTATCGATCGATGGGTTTGGTAAGGGGATTTGGGTTCCGTCTTCCTGTTGGTTGTATTGCATGAAAACTAGGTTCCAAATTTCGATATATCTATCTTCTGCTTCCGTATTTGCAGGTCCTCCATCTGGTCCATAGTCGGGACCCATATCCCAAAATATTTCTGAACATGGGCCATTCGGCCCGGTATCAGCCATTCTCCACCAATTGTCATTGTCGAGCCGCTGGATTCTATCGGAAGGTACTCCGACAATATTTTGCCAAATCTCTGCTGCTTCATCATCTGTGTCATGAACAGTCACCCAAAGACGATCTTTGTCCATCCCCAGAACTTCAGTGAAAAATTCCCAAGCCATCGGGATTGCTTCATCTTTGAAGTAATCCCCAAAACTGAAATTTCCAAGCATTTCGAAGAATGTGAGATGCCGAGTAGTTCGCCCCACTTCTTCAAGGTCGTTGTGTTTCCCTCCAGCGCGGACGCATTTTTGAACGGTAGTTGCTCGCTGAAATGGTGGAGGCTCATTACCCAGAAAATAACTTTTGAATGGGACCATACCAGAGTTCGTAAACAGCAAGCTGTCATCATGAGGTATAAGGCTTGAGGAAGGGACGAGTGTATGTCCACTATCTTCAAAGAACTCTATAAATGTTTTCCGGAGCTGTTTAGCTTTCATCGTTAACAATTCTACCCCGCGGAACCATCCCGCTTGTTTCTTAACGAAATTGAAGCGTTGATTTCTCTATGTTTTAATTTGGCTCCGAAATAATCGGCCTCGAATAATTTTGGCAACACGGAAAGTTCCTTTAAGCAAGGAAGAGATGTGAATAAAGGGCTTTGCAATAACGCTATAGGTAAGCTCTGATACAAAATTTGCTCTCGAAGTAATCTTTTCTGCTGTATCAATGAGGCCATCAACCCGATGGTATTCGCTCTCTATCTCGCTTGCTTGCTTCTCCAACCTCCTGCTGGCAAGATCTAGAGTGTTTTGGATCTTATTGGTCATTTCGTTTAGGTCGCTTATAACTTGGCGAAGTTTTATAACTAAATTAGCCAAAGCTGCAATCACAACGAGTGCTGCTATAGCTACAAGGATGGTTGCGAGTTCCCAAGCAGTCATGTTTTTCGCTCATTCTCCGAAGGTTCTTGGCTGAATTGTCTATCGTGTTCCACTGAAATTTCTTCTCCATGGTTTGAAGGTTCATAATAACGATGTGAATCGATTTTGTCAGGTCGGTATTGTTGTTCGACCCATCCTTCGGGGAAGTCATGGGGGTACTTGTAACCATCTCCATGGCCGAGACCACTTGCACCCGAGTAATGACTATCGCGTAGATGCTTGGGGACATCGCCTCTTGAATCTCTTGCGTCCTTGAGAGCAGCAAAAATAGCTTTTGTAACACTGTTTGATTTGGGAGCTTTTGAAAGATAGATGACTGCATGGGCGAGATTTAATTGAGCCTCAGGAAATCCGACGAATTCAACTGCCCGAGCTGCGGCATCCGCTACTAATAGAGCACGAGAATCAGCCATTCCAATATCTTCTGAGGCCAGGATAACAAGTCGCCTTGCTATAAATCTGGGATCCTCTCCCGCATCTATCATCCGTGAAAGCCAATACAGTCCCGCGTCTGGGTCCGACCCTCTAATACTTTTAATAAATGCAGAAATCGTATCGTAATGCTCATCGCGGCCATATTGCAGCGCTTGGACACCTATGGCTGCTTCAGCATCTTCAAGTGACACAATCTGATGTGTCTCATCTTTATTTGCTTTAGCTAACGTAAGGGCAACTTCGAGGCTCGTAAGGCATTGTCGCCCATCTCCTTCTGCCGTATTCGCTAGGTGGTCGAGGGCTTCATCAGTAGCGGATGCATTCTCATGGGAAAGCGCTCTATGTAATAACATCATTAAACTCTCATAATTCAACGGCTCTAGTCGAAATAGCGTACTCCGGCTGAGCAAAGGTGCATTTACTTCGAAATAGGGGTTCTCTGTCGTTGCTCCGATTAGAACTATGAGGCCTGTCTCTACAGCAGACAGCAAGGTATCCTGTTGTGCTTTGTTGAAACGATGGACTTCATCAAGAAAGAGAATCGTTCCTTTATCGTACTCCCCAAGCCTCTTTTCAGCCTGTGCGATCACTTCTCTGACATCTTTCACGGTCGCTGAAACTGCAGACAACTGTTCAAAGGCTTTCGAGGTAAACTTTGCTATAAGGCGGGCGATAGATGTTTTTCCAGTTCCAGGAGGCCCCCAAAAAACGACTGAAGACATTCGATCTGCTTCGATTAATATTCTAAGCGGGCTCCCGACCCCCAAAAGATGCTCTTGGCCCACGACATCCTCAAGGCTTACTGGACGTAATCTATTCGCAAGCGGAGTTCGCTCATTTAACTTGTCTTGTATTGAGGATGTAAACAAATTTTCTGATTCATTCACAGCCTAAAAACTACTTGATAATTACCTGAAGTGTCATGAAACAAAGATTTGATCTACCTAAACTCATTTGCGACTGTGGAATGAATTAGGACTAGAATCTGGATATGAACTCGAGCGACCCGACACGCCATGAGGTTTCTAGTTTTGAAGACGTAATGGAACCTGCAGCTAGCTACAAAAGCGGGAATGCTGCAATCATCCACCTCAATCCAGAAGATAAAGATATTGGCCGTAGAATTGTTGATTTCTTTTCTGGATTAGCGTACGGGACAGACGGTAGCTTTGAGAAAGCTGCGGAAGGTATTTACCTTCTCGTTCCCGAAGGAATGTCTGGAACTACTTCGCTAATGTCAGACGAATAAGCTCCCTAGAACAAATAAGACCCTAATATAGAGCGGATGTTTCCGGCGATTATGAGCTAGGAGGGATAAGGCGAAGGCCAAGTTCATCAAGATGTCCATCGTCTAATGGCATTGGGGCGTTCGTAAGCGGGTCAGCACCAGATTGGGTTTTGGGGAAAGCGATTACTTCTCGTATGTTCTCCTCACCAGAAAGAATAGCGGTTAATCGGTCAATGCCAAATGCAAAGCCAGCATGTGGCGGTGCCCCATATCTAAAGGCATCGAGAAGGAAGCCGAATTTTTCATTCGCTTCGTTCTCTCCGATACCAAGTACTTCAAAAATTTTAGTTTGGATATCAGGTGTATGTATTCGTACACTACCAGATCCCAACTCCCACCCATTTAAGATAAGGTCGTAAGCTTGGGACCGTATTTCCAAGTATTCATCTCCTTCAGCAGAATCGAGCATTCCTAGGTCTTCTTCA
>CAJWET010000132.1 GCA_913031515.1 uncultured Acidimicrobiaceae bacterium
ATAATGTAAGTTCCTGTCCCAGTGAAAGTAAAACGCCCAGGATTGTTCGCAACTACGCGACGAATCGAAGGGGATATTTCCACGACCGCCCCATAGGCCGGATCAATGTCGGTGACATATGGGATTGTCATGTTTTGTCGCTATCGAAAGCCGTCGTGGCCGACAAATAAGCAGGTATTTCCCCACCCCCATGGATAACAATGTTTGCTCCAGTCATCCATCGAGCGGCCTCAGAAGCTGCGAAAAGGCACGCATTAGCGATATCTTGTGGATCTCCTAATCGTCCCATCGGGACAGTTTGAGCTATCTGTGAGACACTTTGATCGTCCCCATAAAAAGCTCGGCTATCTTCGGTCAAAATTAACCCAGCAGTTACCGCAATTACCCGAACTTCTGGCCCCCACTCAACAGCAAGGGTTTCTGTAGCGTTTAGTAGCCCAGCTTTCGCTGAGCCATACGCCACCCCCATGGGATTAGCTCGCATCCCACTGATGCTTGCAATGTTTATAATCACTCCTCCTTCATCATTGTTGAGCATTACCTCCCTAGCTATTTGTGCAAACGTCAATGGGGCGATGAGATTTAAATCAATCACACTTCTGGTAAAGCTCTCGGATGCAGAACTTGAATCAGCTGGAGGTGCCCCTCCAGCATTGTTCACAAGTATATCCAAACGTCCGTATGTGGATATACAATGCTCAACCAACGAAGTTATTTGAGCACCTTCCTTCACATCACAACTGAAGAATTCAGCACTATTCTGTTCGGCTTCAACTATCTCCTGAGGCTCATTACGAGCACAAATGATAACTTGCGCTTTCTCTTTAAGAAAGCTCTCAGCAATGACCTTCCCTATTCCCTTGGTTCCACCAGTAACGATGACGACCTTTCCTGCAATACTATTGTCGTGACCTGCCACACGGCCCCCTATCTAATTATTAAAAAAAATTGTTGCTTTACTTATTGTGGCAGATCAAGCCGATAATTGAGATAACCTTTTTAGTTATCTGGTAATTACGTACTTTCAGCAATGAATGGGAGAATCTGTGGCAGATAAAGTCATAACCGAAGATGATTTTGTAAATGAATTAGAAAATGGTATGACCATCGGTATCGGCGGGTGGGGATCACGCCGTAAACCTATGTCGCTTGTACGAGCAATAATCCGATCAGGGGTGACTGATCTCACCATCGTAAGTTATGGCGGACCTGAAATAGGGCTCTTATCTGCAACGGGTCAACTGAAGAAGGCAATATATGGATTTGTTTCCCTTGATTCGATTCCTTTGGAACCCCATTTCCGTATTGCACGCCAAAATGGGACTATTGAAGCTGTTGAATTCGATGAAGGAGCTTTCTACCTTGGTTTACTCGCTGCCTCACACAGGGTACCCTTTTACCCCACGCGAGCAGGCCTCGGGTCAGACATGATGGCCATGAATCCGGAACTCCGAACTATAGTTTCACCGTATCCAGGACCGGATGGAGGAGAAGGAGAAACTCTGGTAGCTATTCCCGCATTCGACATAGATCTTTCTATCATTCATATGAATCGAGCTGACGCAGGAGGCAACGGACAGTTTCTTGGCCCAGACCTATACTTTGATGACCTCTTTGCTATGGGAGCAAAGCGAACATTTATGAGTTGTGAGAAAGTTGTTCCTACTGAAAACTTCCTGAATGAGGGAAGCGTACACACTTTAAAAATTCCTCGGATCTTCGTAGATGGGGTAATTGAAGCGCCTATGGGAGCACATTTTACAGAATGCCTACCTGACTACAGTAGAGATGAAGCATTCCAAAAGATGTATGCCTTGACAGCAAAGGACAAAGAATTGTGGGACGTGTTCAATGATAAGTATCTTCAAGCTGGCTCTCATGAAGAGTATTTGGCCGCTGTGGATAGTTGGGAGCAGGGGACATGAAGCGCGCTGATATCTGCGTAGCGGCGATTGCGGATTGCTTTCGCGGTGAAGCTGACATTCTCTGCAACCCCATAGGGATCAGCCCAATTATTGGAGGCCGACTCGCAAAAGCTACGTTTTCTCCCGATGTCGTTATGACTGACGCCGTTTCGGTTTTAGCAACAAATCCTTTGCCTCTTAATGACCCCTCTGCTGAACGAACGGTTGAAGCGTACGCACCTTACAGAACTATTTTCGACATTGTTTGGTCAGGGAGAAGACACGTGATGATGGGGGCCACCCAGATTGATCAATACGGAAATCAAAATATTGCAGCCATAGGTGACTATAAAAAACCAAAAGCGCAACTATTGGGTTTAAGGGGATCCCCCGGAAACCTTATCAACCACCGGACGAGCTACTGGGTGCCTAATCACTCTCAAAGAAGTTTTGTTTCCGAAGTCGATATCGTTTCTGGTCCTGGTTATGACCGAATGCGAATTCTTGGGCAGCCTGACAATCGATTTCACGACGTTCACCGGGTAGTCTCGAACCTCGGTGTATTTGATTTTGAGACGCCAGAAAATCGAATGCGAATTCGATCTATCCATCCGGGGATTGAGATGAGTGAGGTCATAGAGAATACGTCTTTTGAGCTGATTATTCCAGCAGATGTAGTTCAGACGCGTATTCCTGATGAAGAAGAGCTTCGCATCATGGACATCATTGACCCTACGGGGATGAGGTATCAAGAGGTAAGAGGTGCCTGAATGAGTAATAGTCATCCAAGATTGCATACTCGTATCTGTAACCTTTTCAATATCGATTACCCCATTGTTCAAACAGGGATGGGCTGGGTTTCAACAGCGAATCTAACGGCGGCAACTAGTGCAGCTGGAGGTATAGGGTTTCTTGCGACAGCAACTCAGACGTTCGAAGAGATGAAAGAATCAGTTACCCAAATTCGTGAGCTAACCGATAAGCCATTTGGCATTAATGTTAGAACAGACGCACCCGATATCGAGGATCGTTTAGATTGGAGCATTAAGTCCGGAATTAAAGTCGTATCTTTTGCACAAGCCCCCAAACCGGAGATGGTAAAGATGCTCAAAGACAGTGGAGTTGTAACGATACCCACTATCGCAGCACGAAGACACGCTGAAAAAGTCGCAGAATGGGGAGTTGACGCGGTAATCGCTCAAGGAAGTGAAGGGGGTGGACATACGGGAGAGGTCCCTACCGCGGTTCTAGTCCCCCAAGTTACTTCAGCTGTCGATATTCCCGTATTAGCTGCGGGGGGAATTACAGATGGGAAAGGGCTTGTTGCCTCACTCGCCTGGGGAGCTGAAGGTATAGCAATGGGTACTCGCTTCCTCCTTTCCGCAGAAAGCGGAGTGCCACAAAGTGTAAAGCAAGCATATTTTGATTCGGCAGTCACAGATACGGTCCGTACTCGAGCAATTGACGGTGTTCCGCAACGAGTCATTAACACGACAATGGTTCGGGGTTTAGAATCAGCAAAAATGCTTCGGTTCCCTCGGGCGATGATTAATGCGACCAAGTTTCGGCGTCTAACGCAAACATCATTCCCCGATTTAATTCGCGAAGCACTCTCAATGAAGAAAAATCAAGATCTCACATGGTCTCAAGTCATGCTTGCGGCTAATGCCCCGATGCTTACAAAGGCAACAATGGTTGAAGGCAACCATGAGATAGGGATCATGCCAACGGGAGTTGGCTTGGGTGTAATAGATTCGGCTCCGCCCGTTGAAATGATCGTTCGAAGCATCATCGCTGAAGCATCTGACATCCTAAGTGAATTAAATCAACAAAACCCGAGCTAGTTGGGAAGTTATGGACTTATTCTTCGACTCAAATGAGAGAGCTTTTCGTGATGAGATCCGAAACTGGATTAATGAGAATAAGCCTAATGACCGTTGGGCGCCTATGGACACCCAGTTGGGATTTGAACAACATAGGACATGGGAACGAACGTTGTTTGAAGCAGGCTGGTCAGTTCCGAATTGGCCGAAAAAATATGGTGGGCGTGACTGTTCACTAATTGAATGGCTTTTGTATGAAGAAGAATATTATCTCTCTGGGGCGCCAGGCAGGGTAAATACAAATGGTATAAGCCTCCTTGGCCCTACTCTTTTTAGTTGGGGGACAGAAGAACAAAAAGATCGGTTTCTGCCAAAAATGGCAAACGGCGATGAGATTTGGGCTCAAGGTTGGTCAGAACCAGATTCTGGCAGCGATTTAGCTAGTTTAAAAACAGTCGCCGTACGTGATGGAGATCACTATGTCGTCAATGGCCAGAAAACGTGGTGCTCGAGAGGGGCGTGGGCTGATTGGATTTTCTGTATCGTTCGGACGGACCCTGCTAGTGAACGCCACGCAGGGTTGAGCTATCTTTTAGTACCTGGAGATGCTCCGGGTTTGATCAGAAGGCCCGTCTCTCGTCTTGATGGGGAACCTGCTTTCGCTGAAATTTTCTTTGATAATTGCAGGGTTCACACTGAGAATTTGCTCGGTGATGAAGGAGCTGGTTGGAGCGTGGCTATGGCGACGGCGAGTAGCGAGCGCGGTTTAAATTTACGAGCACCTGGAAGGTTTCTGGCCGCGTCTAACCGATTAGTGCAGTTATATAAGGAAGCAATAGAACGGAATCCACTTCTTCCGTCTGCTATCCGAGATCAGGTGGTCGACGCCTATGTTAATGCGCAGGCGTACCGATACCAGGTGTTTCAAAAAGCAACAATGCTGATGGAAGGTGGAACGTTAGGAGCTGAAGCCAGCTATATGAAGCTTTTCTGGTCAGAGCTTGACATTGAGATTCATGCCTCAGCTCTCCG
>CAJWET010000133.1 GCA_913031515.1 uncultured Acidimicrobiaceae bacterium
AAACCATCTCCGAAACGGCTTGAAAGTAAATGTTGTTTTTCACTTTCGTAAAGCTCTGAACCGTCTGTCGCAACGGTAATCACAACATCATTTTCTCCTAGTTGAAGAGCTTTTGCTGTCTTGATTCCAGCAAGCATATTACATATAGAAGAGAACCCGAAGTGGCGTAGATTCTGAGCGACTTCTGGCTCTACCCCCATTTCCTCAATGAGGAATGACTTTCCAGATTCAGTGGTAAAGACGAGATTCAGAGCATCGGTGGCTTGATCGCTGACAGCCGTCGCAATATCGGTATTCATCACATTGTGGATAAGCGGAATATGTTTGTCGCCAATCCCTTGGATGTTGTGTTCTCCGTATCCGTTGTACAGCATGGTAGGGCATTCCAACGCTTCTACAGCGACGATCTTTGCACCGAAATCGTCTTTTAACCTATCTCCCGCGCCAAGTGTCCCAGAGGAGCCAGATGCTGAAATAAATGCCCGCAACTCAAGTGCAGGGTTGGACTCTTTCATATTCTCGAAAACATGCCCTAGCGCTTTCCCAGTTACTACGTAATGCCCTATGTGGTTCGCAAATTCTGAGAATTGGTTGAAGATAAAGTTCGCTTCATCATTTTGAAGCTCGTTGCAAGCATCATAAATTTCTTTGACGTTACTTTCAGATCCAGGGGTTCGTATTACATCCTGAGGATCTATGACCCAGTCATCCAACCAGTCGAAGCGCTCTTGACTCATATTCTCGGGGAGTACAGCTACACCGCGGCTTTGCATCAAAGTTGAAATTGCTATACCTCCACGTGCATAGTTTCCCGTGGATGGCCATACTGCGCGGTGCCTACTTGGATCGAATTGTCCGCTGATAACTCTAGGCAGGAAACACGAATACGCTGCGAGTACTTTGTGAGCTCCTATCATCGGAAATCGATTCCCGAAAAGGAGGACGATTTGAGCATCTACTCCAGTTAATTCACTCGGCAAGATCATATGATCTGGAACAGTAGTCTGCTGGATACTTTCAAGCGTGTTGTACCAGTGCACTCGAAATAGATTTAATGGGTGCGGTTTGTTGGGGTCAATATCTTCAAGTCTTTGCAGGATTTTCTCTGGAATCGTGGAAGGGTTAGCAAGCTGATCAAATGTAGGGAGCAAAATACCTGCATCTTTAAATCGTCCAAGAGAACGCTCATAGTTGCCCCTATCTACGACAGACTGTAAGAGACCGTATTTCGCAACATCAATATCTAACGCCATACTTTCACGCTATCGCGTTCTACTTCGCTGGAGACTTCAGAGGTAGTGTTTCTGCAACTATCGTTCGACTGAAAGCAGAGACACCTCTAAGGGGCTACGGTGTCAGTGATGACTGACTTGCAGATAGATCTTCTAGATGGGGACTTCTACGTAAATAACCCCTATGAGACTTATCAATGGTTAAGAACCAATCGTCCCGCATACTGGGATTCAACAAACGAACTATGGGGAATCTCGAGATATGACGACATAGTTGAAATAGAAAAAAACAAAACAATCTTTATTAATTCCGATCGAGAAAAAGGTGGCTACCGTCCAAATCTTCCGGCTGATCCTTCAATTATCGGGCTTGATGACCCCGAACACAGCGTTCGTCGATTACTCGTTTCTCGTCGCTTCACTCCGAGATCGGTTGAATTCTGGATACCGCACATCGAGGGAGCGGTCAGCAAACTATTTGACGAAGCTTTGGCAGAAGTTCGCCCTGTTGACATCGTTGGAGAGTTAGCTGCACCGCTTCCAGCAATGATGATCGGCCATTTGCTTGGCTTCCCAGATGAGCTTTGGCCAGCACTCCACCGTTGGTCGGAGGAAACAATTGCTCTTGGGGGAGGGCCCAGATATGCCAACGAGGCTGGGATGAAGGCGGTGTTTGAATTCGTCGAAGCTTGCATAGAGCTCTACGAGCAAAAGCGTGAATCTCCTGGAGATGACATTATGAGCGCATGGATTGAAGCCGAGAGATCTGGGTTGAAAGATGGAACAGAGTTTGGGTTAGATCAAATTATCAGTGATTGTCTTCTTCTTCTTGACGGAGGGGCAGAGACAACAAGAACAGTAATCGCACGAAGCCTTGTGAACCTAGCAAAAGATCCAAATCAGTGGGAACTACTCAAGAGTGGAGTAAATATCGATATTGCGGTTGAAGAATTCATTCGCTATGTAACCCCGATACATAACATGTGCCGCGTGGCAACAGCTGATTACGAAATTGGTGGTGAGGTAATTCGGAGGGGACAACAAGTTGTTCTTATGTACTCATCAGCTAATCGAGATCCATCACAATTCATCGAACCAGAAAAATTTGATGTAACTCGGGATCCTAATCACCATATTGCTTTCGGGTTCGGAACTCATTTCTGTTTGGGAGCAGCTCTAGCTCGATTAGAAATCAAGATTTTTTTTGAGCATTTGATAAACCGTGTCAGGAAATTCTCTATCGCTTCACCACCTGTTGAAATGCCGAATTCTTTCGTGTACGGATTGTCTTCGTGCTCCATGTTTCTAGAAGCTGAAAACATATAGCTTTCTGAACTTCAGTTAACGAAGCCCGCTTTTCAACTTTGGGAGGAAACTCTCTTGATGAAGCAGTACTTGCTCTCTGATTTGTTCTGGCCGCAGGCCAGCTACATGCACGCGGATATTTACCGTGTCGCATTCAGATTCCCTTAGCATTTCAAGAAGCTGATCAGCAGCAGTTTGTCCGTCTTTGGCGACAATCGTGCTATCGCCAGAACTCCAATTAGCTTTGGCTCTCTTGCTCGCATAACTATGATAATGCCGCATTTGAGCATCAATGGCATCCTTTGGCGGATCACCTATCCAAACTCTGCGGATGAGAACAACGGGTCCCATACCCCCTGATTCCCGGTAGGAGCGAGATAGGTTTCTTGAGATAGCTGGAGCCTGAAGCGAATCAAAGAGGACTCCACAATTGAGTTTCGCCGCCCTGACACAGGCTTGTTTGCTTTGAGCAGCTACAACCATAGGGATAGGATTTGCCGTACAGCTTTGAATAGCTTGGTCCTGAGAAAGAGGACCCTCTACTATTCCTCGCAGCGCATTGACCATCCACGGTAGAGTTTCCTTGAATCTTCTATTTATCTCCGCAAATGGAACTTCCGCTAATTCAAAATCAACGGGTAATGCCCCTGCTGCGAATCCGACACCAAGTCGCTGAGGGAAAGCACTCGCCAACCATGCAATTTCTTCAGCAATTAAGGCTTTCGCTTTCAAGGGCAGTAATAGCGGGCACGGAGCTACCCAGATGCTTGAACTTGAAGCTAGAAGGAAAGCAGAAATTTGCACCGGATTTGGTAAATACCCTGGGAACCCAGCATGATGCTCGCTTACCATGACACCGTCGTAGCCAACTCTTTCTGCTAGCTGAACCTCTGAACGTATCTCCTCAACTTGTTCGATAGCAGTTCCTGGACATGGGTAAAGTCGAAGAGAAATCGAACCATTACTTAAAGGCTCTCTAGTCATCTTGTGGTAAATCTCCATGGAGTTGATCATCTGTGAAATTAGCCAAAAATTGAGTGAATTGTGGTCCGCGTCGGAGCGAGTGACCACCGTCAACATTTATGCACTGCCCCGTTATCCATTGCGAATTTGGGCTTATCAGAAACTTTACTAAAGCCGCAACGTCTTCAGGTCTACCGACATCCCCCAACGGTGTATTGTCGATATAACTCTGATACACCTCACTTTCCCTCGGGATAGCCTCCATAATTTCTGTAGCAATAAACCCTGGTCTTACTGCATTAAATCGTATGTTTGCTGGGCCGAATTCGTCAGCTGCGTTTCTCATAATGGCTTCTATGCCCGCTTTCGCCGCTGGATAAGCGCCAAACCAAAGGTGAGTGAGGTGGCTAGCGATAGAAGACATCCCCACAAAAGACCCTCCCGATGATTTCCTCAGGAATGGAACTGAATGTTTTACGCACAACATCGTCCCAAGGACATTTAAATGGAGTACCCTCATGAACTCTTCAAGGTCTTGAAGATGATAAGGCGCCATACCACCCCCGCCGCCAGCGTTCGCGACGACACCATCTAAACCATCCCCAAATTCAGTTGCAGCCTCAACTACATCCTTGACCTGATCTTCATCTGTGACATCACAGATTCTGTATTGAATGCTTTTGGTCCCACCATAACTTTGCGCAATTTCTTCTTGAGCTTCTTGTAGTCGCTTTTCGGTCCTGCCACAAATAGTTACTGAAGCCCCATACCGAACCAGCGAAGTTGCGCATGCTTTACCTATACCTGTACCACCTCCTGTTACCAGAATTCCAAATCCTTCTAGGTCATTCCCAGTCATGCTAAACACCCTTTCTACCTCGTCTCGACAATGAACAATGTTTCAATCTTCCTTCGATTTTCGTTTATGTCGTTTCTCCAACTGATCCTTCGCAAAGCGCTCCTCCATGACTTGAGCTATACCGGGGAAATCTGGTATCTCTCCCAAACGTCGATTCATGTAGAAGAAAGAACCTATTATCACAACCGTTGTGAAGGGCCAATTGACGAAAAATCGTATGATCAAATATCCATCTACCGATGCATTATTAAAGAGCCAAATATCAAACGCCGAACTGGCAAACTGAGCAAAGGCAACGACTCCGGCAACATGGTTCATCGCTTTTCGGTATATAGGTTCACGCGTTATTCCCTCATCAAAATTAAACAGAACAGGGGCATAGGTCG
>CAJWET010000134.1 GCA_913031515.1 uncultured Acidimicrobiaceae bacterium
CACGGAAGATGAAATATTAGCGTTTTGCAAGGGAAAAATAGCAAACTTCAAAATCCCGCATCATGTCCGATTCATTTCTGAATGGCCAATGTCCGCAACGAAAATACAAAAAATTCGCCTTCGAGAAATGATTTCCCACGAGATCGAAAAGTAACAGTAAAAACCGTCAGAAAGCCACCTAAAGCTATGTTGTCTGACCTCGAAGTTCCCTCTTAAGTATCTTCCCCGTTGGTGCTTTGGGAAGCGCATCAACAAATTCAACTGTGCGCGGTTTTTGATAACTTGCGAGATTGTCCTTCGCTGTCTGGATGATCTCTGCCTCATCGGCAACTCGACCCGGCTTGAGAACAACAAATGCCTTAACGGATTCACCCCATTCATCATCAGGGACTCCGACAACAGCTACCTCTAAAACAGCGTCGTTTTTAGCAATGGCTTCCTCAACCTGAATAGAGTATATGTTTTCTCCACCTGAGATAATCATGTCTTTAGCGCGATCAACTATGAAGCAATATCCATCTTCATCCCAAGTCGCTATATCGCCCGTCCACATCCATCCATCTCGTATGGTCTCATCTGTTAAATCAGACCGTTCAAAGTATCCGAGCATGTTCGCAGGAGATTTGACGATTATCTGTCCTGGAGTTTTCCCATCTGGAGGAACGGTTTCTCCATTCTCGTCAACGATTCGGATCGTAGTTACGAAACCCTCTCGCCCACATGAACGAAGTCTTTCGGTTCGGTATCCATCTCGGATCGCACGGATATGATCTTCTTGCGATAAAAATGTCATAGTGGTGCCTTCAGTCTGCCCGTATCCCTGAATCAAAGTGCAAGGGAAAGCCTCTAAAGCTTCAGCAATTACACGACTCGGCATCGGACCACCACCGTATTGAATATTTCTTAATGAGCTAAGGTCGTATGTATCGAAGTCCTCCACAGCCATCATCCAGTTAAGCATTGTCGTAACGCCAAGAAAAGCTGAAACTCTTTCCGTAGCAATTAACTGCAAGGCGAGATTTGGCTCAAAATTCATTAAGACGAGCGGGCATCCATGTGCCTGATAGTTCATTGCAAGGACGACAGGTATATGAAACATCTGTCCAGTCAACATGTAAACGTCAGAGGGAACGATTCTCTCGGCAACGGTTTGGTTTAACATTCCATACCATACAGATTTGTGCGAATGCAATGCACCTTTTGACTCCCCAGTGGTCCCACCTGTATAGAGAATGAAAAAAGGATCATCATCTCCTACGAAGTCAGAGTTAATAGGTTCTGTTTCGGAGCTTTCATCAATTAGCTGCTCGAAACTCCCATCTCCTTTTTCTCCGAACTCAAGCCAGTGTTGTATCGTAGTCGAATTTGCAATTAACTCGATCCGCTCCTGGGAGAATACATCTTCGGATATCAAAACTTTTGGAGAACCGTTATCAATTATCCGAATTAGTTCAGGAACGGATAAACGCCAATTCATTGGTTGTGCTATAAGCCCAATCCGTCCACAGGCGTAAAAGGTTGCAAGATTCTCAACAGAATTTTGACTTAGTATGGCTACTCGATCGCCCTTCTGTAGTCCCATTGTCCGTAGTCCATTGGCAAGTTTGCGAATCAAGCGGTCAAAATCAGCAAAAGTTATCCTTTTGCCTTTAGAAGCGTCGATTACCGCTTCTTTATTGGGTGTTAGACGGGCCCATTTTTGTGGAATCAAACCGATGTTCATTTAACTTGTGATACTAGAAGATGCAGCGGAAACCAAATCCAATTTCTCCATAGAAAGATTTTCGAATTCAGCCTTTAAGGTAAAGGCTTTACATTCCAGACTTTCCACCTTCACGAAGAAATGGCTGAGGAGTAGAATAAGGTGGATCTCCGGCCTTTGATCCTGTGGTTGCTCCTCCATCAACGACAAGACAGTGACCATTAGTATTCCCTGATTCTTCTGAAGCTAGATACAAGGCAGCGTTTGCAATATCTATTGCTTGACCGGGCCTCCCAAGGATAGGTGAATTCTCTGCAAGCTTTTCTGTTACTTCGGACAGTGCTTCATGGTCGTCTAAATGTGCTTTTGCGACAAGAGGTGTCACAGTAGATCCAGGAGCGATGCAATTGACTCGGATTCCGTATCTGCATAATTCAGCGGCAACATTTTTTGTTAGCCCTACTATTCCATGCTTAGCTGCTGCGTAGGCATGCGGCCCCCAACCTCCGTTTACACCAGCGGTACTTGCTAGATTAATAATTGAACCTGACTGCACCGGCATCATCACTTCAGCGGCGTATTTGGTACCAAGAAAGGTGCCGATGAGATGGATTTGAATAGTCGTTTCAAATTCTTCAAGAGGGATTTTGGATATTGGTCCGCGGGCGCCGACGATCCCTGCATTGTTCATCATGATGTCGATCTTCCCGTGGGTGTCTATTGCGAAATCTATCAAGCGAGACATGTCCCTGTCATTTGTCACGTCACACTTGTGGAAGAGTGCAGATTTCCCATGGCTATTTGCAATTTCTGTCCCGAGTTTCGACTGAATATCGCCTAATACAACACTTGCTCCTTCTTCAATAAAGCGCCCCACCGTAGAAGCTCCGATTCCCGATGCTCCTCCGGTAATGACAGCAACCTTTCCTTCTAGCCTCATATAGCTACCTTTCTTTGTTTGTATTTTCTTGTGATCGAATTTTTCCAGCTTGATGCCAAGCTCCTACTGCTATTATGAGTGTTGCTAATGTAGCGAGCCACGAGTATGTGTATGTGCCTGTGATGTCTACAAGAACACCGAAACCTGCTGGTGTAACAAGAGCGCCAAGGTAGTAGCCGGTCATGGTTATACCAGTAGCTTTTCCTATACTATTTGGTGCTATATCAATAACAGCGGCATGCATTGTTCCGATTGAGGCCAGCTGCATCGATACTCCAAGAGTCACACCAATAATTACTATGTATGTCCCAAGAATTGTTCCAAGCATGACCATCATTACTGAAATAGAGCTTACGCTGAGGAGGAGCATAATTAACGGTATGCGCTTTAGAGCCCCCAGTTGATCTGCCCAGATTCCGTTGCAAATCATCACCACAACGCCGGTAAATGATGCCATTGCCATAATTCCACCTGATAGACCTGCTGAGGCTTCAAGGGACTCCTCCAGATATGAAACCGTCCAGGAATATAGGGGTTGCGATCCGCCAATAAGTAAGAAAGCTGCAATGCCGAACCAGTAAAAGTTTTTGGGAAGTGGGTCAGACTTTTCGCCATTAGCCGCTTCAGATCGATCGTCATCTAAAACCAAATATGCGATAGCTCCTGCGATAACTGCACTAATTGAATTCAAAATGAGTATTGTTTGCCAGCTCCAAACATTTGCTGCCCATGGCCCTATTGCAGCTGCAACCGTTGCCATTAATGGGACTCCGGAAGTTTTTACGGACATTGCGACCGCTCGACGCTCTAATGGAACAGCATTGCCAATTGCGACATTTGTTCCGGTGTTGGCTAAGGCGTACCCCATTCCAGCGAGAACACTACCCACGATCCATACCGCATATGTACTCAAAATTGCAATCATTAAGGATGCGCCTGCTACAAGAAACATATTCAAAACGACTACTTTTCGAGATCCGAATTTATCGGTCATCCGTCCTGCCGGAATAGAACCAATACCCGTGGAGCCAAAGTAAATTCCTACGATCAAGCCAATCTTTCCACGAGAGACACTTAAATCTTCGCTGAGGGTGGTGGCTAGGAAACCGGGGATGAAACCAAGCGAAGCTCCCATTCCGACACACGAACAGCACGCGGCAATCGTTGTCCACCCAGAAAATGTAGTTTTAGTTGACACCGGTATAAGAAGCTACACCCATAATTCACCGGTCAGCCGGATGGGGCTTCATGTGATTCCTCGAAATAAAATGTAAGCCTTTCATTAACGGGTAATTGTGTCAAATAAATCAGCTTCCAGAAATTACCTTGCATACATGATGATTTTTGGTGTGTTGCTGTGAATTCACGACCGAAGTAGGCTCACCATCATGAACGATGAGAGTGCATTGACAATTGAAGAACGTATTTATTTCATAGAGCAACGAGAAAAAATCCGTGAGCTTGTTTGCGACTACAGTATGGCAGTTGATGACCGTGACATTGATACGATCGCGAATCTCTTTACGGAAGATGGAGTGTTTGCCCATGCCGATGGCACCGCTGCAATGGAAAGCCGACAGGAAATCGTTGATTTTTATGATGGGAGATTAGGTTCAATGGGGGCGACATATCATTTCCCGCACGGCCACAAAATCACCTTCGTTGATGAGACACATGCTTCTGGGATTGTGCTTGCGCATGCAGAATTATCTCAAGAGGGGAAAACTTACTACACGGGACTTCGCTACATGGATAATTACCGGAAAGAGGATTCACAGTGGCGCTTTACAGAACGCCTATTAAAGTTTGTGTTCTTTATGCCTATGGAAGAATGGGCGAAAGATGGTATGGCACAACAGAATCGGAAGCGATTTCCTGGAGAAGGCCAACTTCCGACCGACCTTCCAGAGATGCAACCTACGTGGATAGCAGCCCAAAAAGGCTAAACAGTTAGAAGTATCTTCTGAAGATAGACGATTGGCTTTGGGTATTAAGCAGATTGAGACAAATCCTTGGGAAAATATTAAAAATGATTTCACTTCTGGTAAAGTAGTTAATGGTGCCATTTTAAAAGTATTAGATAAAG
>CAJWET010000135.1 GCA_913031515.1 uncultured Acidimicrobiaceae bacterium
CGCGTCTCGACGTGTCGATGGAGGGGGACCTCACCATTGTCCGTGATGAACTGGGCATAGCGGTCGGTGGTGTCCGAACACCTCCGGTGGATGCTCCTCTTCGGATCCTTACAGGAGACCCGGGGGCGACAGAGGGTTTCTGTTTTCTCTTCGGGCAAACCTTCGAGATCGATTTAGAAACGCTGCAAGACATGTACCCAACTCTGGACGCCTATGTTGCAGCGCTAGAAGCAGCCGCAAGCGACAGCGTTGGCAATGGGTGGCTACTTCCAGAAGACGCTGTGATTATGATTGAGGAAGAAACCCGACGTGCAACACAAGCAGGACTCGAGTAGGCCAAAGTACGGGAGTCTGGCTTCCAAGTATTGAGCTAGTGAAAGGAACCAAGGATGGCATTTACCTTCGCCAATGTCCTCGGGAAAAGCGCTCTTGTTGATGGAGACAAGTTCTTTGACCTTGCGTCGATTTCTAAAGGTATGGTGAGTGCGGATCCTATGGAGTCGCTCGCTGAACCCCAAGCCCTCCACCGGCTTTCCGCGGGCTTGGAAAATTTTTCTGCATCGGGGATAATTGATGAAGTTGAGCTTGAAGCTCCGGTACCTCGGCCAGCAAATTCGTTCGGGATCGGTCTGAATTATCAGACCCATGTCGATGAGGCGGAGATGGCCACCCCTGACGTTCCCATGGTCTTCGCTAAACTACCGTCCTGCATTGCCGGACCCAAGTCGGAGGTTCTGATGCGGAGCGACGAATGCGACTACGAGGGGGAGCTCGTGGTCGTCATCGGCCCCGGCGGGAAAGATATACCAGAAGAAACCGCTTGGGAACATGTGTTGGGATTATCTGTCGGGCAGGATTTCTCTGACCGGGGCGCCCAGTTCATGAGTAATCCGGCCCAGTTTACTCTCGGAAAGTCAATGGATTCGTTTGGCCCGATCGGCCCCGCCCTTGTTTCGACCGATAGTTTCAAAACTCCTGATAATCTTGAACTTCGTACGTGGGTGAACGGTGAACTGCGACAGCATGACCGGACATCGAATCTGATTTTTGGCATCCCCAAGCTCGTATCGTTCCTTTCACGATTCGTCACGCTGTGTTCTGGGGACTTGATCTTTACTGGCACACCCGAAGGTGTTGGTTTTCGCAATGGGGTATTCCTTAAAGACGGGGATATGGTCCGCACTTCAATCAAAGGTATAGGAACTTTAGAGAACCGCTGTGTCCGGATTCCAGATTAAGGTAACTATTTGGGTATAAGGTAAGCAAGGTCTACTAGGCTGCCCTTGGAGGTCCCATGCCTGAACCCGAACCATCAGAAGTATCGTCAGGAAAGTTCGCGAAATTCAAATCTTCTTTCACTAAGGCTTTCACTAAGGCCGACGATGACACGGAGCGGTTCTCGAGTTTCGATAGACACCCATTCGACGGATCCGAAAAAAGATTCTCCACCCTCCGTTCAGAATTCCTTCATGGAA
The DNA here is from genome assembly GCA_913031515.1 of uncultured Acidimicrobiaceae bacterium. GTDB lineage: Bacteria > Actinomycetota > Acidimicrobiia > Acidimicrobiales > UBA8592 > UBA8592. Next base: position 1,476 of record CAJWET010000135.1, read on the forward strand.
AAATCCTGAAACCTATTGACAACTACCTCGAGAAAGAAGATGAAGGCGACGCTGGCGATGTCGGGTTTTTTGGTTCGATTTGGCAATTCAGCGACGACGAAGAAAGGCTTGACGACAGTGAGTGACACCAGTCCGCACAAGATCAGTATCGAATATTGAGTATCCTGAGATTTCTCCAGCCACGCCGTGCGCGTTGCACAGGAACTCATGACCCACTATCAACACGAAATGGGCTCACTCACCTTCATCCCAGGAGATAGAGGCATTTTCGATGTTTCCTTCAATGAAACGGTCGTCTTTTCAAAACATGCAATAGGGCGGCACGCCGCTCCTGGGGAAGTACTCGCAGCAATCCGTGAGCACTGCAACTAGCTTTATCTCATCTATCACCATCTGGCCCTAAGTTATTCTGGAACCTCTTGACCTTTGGGTGAATTACTTTTGAGCTGGCACTATGGAAGTAAAGATGCTAAGGATAAGTAAAAATACGAATAAAAGGAGTTGAGATGCCTCATTACATGATTAGCGGTTCCTACACCGCTGAAGGAGCAAAGGCGTTACTGGCGGAAGGTGGAACATCAAGGCTTGAACAAGCAAAAGGGTTGATCGAGTCACTTGGTGGGACACTCGAAGCTATGTACTTTGCGTTCGGGGATGACGATATTGTCGGTTTCTGCGAGTTACCCAATGCTTCTTCAGCAGCAGCTGCGAGCCTTTCCGTTTCTTCCAGTGGCGTAATCAACGTTCAAGTCACTCCCCTACTAACGGGACAAGACCTTGACGATGCCTCTAGCACCGCTGGACAGGTCCAGTATCGGCCACCAGGGCAGTAAAAAAAGCGGGAAGCTCCATGTACCTCCCGCTTTACATTCGCCTACCGGACAAAGCATCAACCGGCGAGCTTTACCTTTAGAACTATTTAAAGATGTCCGCACAAATCATATGCATTGCAAATAAGACAAGCTTTCCTTAACTATTCTCAAACATCGGCAACTGGAGTATTGTTAAGCAGACATTTAGTTAGGAGCCGAAATGCTTTTCCATGTAACCCATACCCACAATGAGCTAACATGTCCAATACACGATCCTGATACCCTCCTCGGTTCTTTTGGTCAAGTACTGGATTCTCTAGCCGCTAATGGGATTGAAGTCATCAGCGCAGTCGTAGATGGCCCAGGTCATCAGTTGTTTTTCGTTATCGATTCTGATTCAGCTGAAGCGATTCATGAGGGCCTAAAGCCAATCATCGATCGCGGCACTGCACGGATACAGCCAGTAGTTGACGTACAAACAAGAATGAAATCAATCGCAAAATCTTCTTAGCTGTTCCAATCCGGTTAGATGTTCCCAAACTCAATCGAAAGCGATTTCTGAAAACGAGTTACTACAGAACTAATATCAGGTGCCATCGATTGATCGTCACTCTCTAGTGTGAACAGAGCAGTGACCGGAACGGCATCTACCTCTAGGACGATAAGCAGTTCAGCGCTCTGTTCTGTTCCTTGACCCAGTAGAACATTGACGAGACCATCATCTCGACTGATGTAAGTGACTTCACCGAGGTTATGAGCAGCAGCGACAAACTGGTGGAACACGTCTGCATTAGAGACAGCCAACTCAAGCGCATACGATACGGGTTTCATGCTTTCCCTCTCAGGAAGTGGTATCCGTCCACTATCAGTTGCTTTTACCAAAATTTCAAAAGCGCTATTTAATCGGGCTGTTTCGCTAGTTGCAGTATGGGAATCGACGACATCGGGGTGAACGGCCCTTATTTTTTGTCGATAGCTAGCGCGGATCTGCCCCCAGGTCGTGTCGGGGTTAACCCCTAGTTCCTCAAGCGCATCCTGAATCTCGAGACGAGTTACTGCCACATGGTGATCGTAACCGTGAGATTTTCATTAGGCAAAGCAGGTCTATTAGAGGTGATTGATAGCTGTTTCTGTGAGCGGATCTCCAGCTATCCTTGTATGCCACATGCGGCGCGGCTCAGTCATATCATAAGGGGTGGCTTGGTGCATTAACCTGCGGTTGTCCCAGACAACCACATCGCCTGGCGACCAGTCATGATGGTATACGCGCGACCCTTGACAAGCGAAGACGTTCAGCTCATCGAGGAACTTTTCGGATTCAGCCGGATCCATTCCAACGATGTTGTGTGCATGTCGGCCGATGATGAGATTGTCTCGGCCTGTATCAGGATGGGATTTAACGAGAGGACGTAGGGAAACCGCATGGTCGTGGAATCCGTAATAGTTGTATGTCCCGTCATCGTTCTGTTCATTCGGGAGGTAACCATCCCGCCCTTGACTGTAGTAGTAAGAATGGTACGCGTTCATGGCAGATACCCGTGAGCGAATTCCTTCTTCAAGTGCATCAAAGGCAGCTCGCATATCAGCCCATCCTGTCGCTCCACCGGATTCAGTAACTACTTCGGCACTGAAAACAGCTCCTTTAGCTTGGGTAGGCATATAGGTGCTGTCATGGTGCCATCCTTCATTACCTCGGAGAACTTTGACAACGTCATCGTTGTTCTCATGATGCAATATCCCTTCTTTTCCAATATTTGAAATAGCGGTTCTTGGGAATTCAAGGTCCCCAAACCGTCGGGCGAAATTATCTTGCCCTTCTGGTGTAATCCAAGCCTCAGGAAAAATTAAGAGAGCCCGATCCACCCACAAGTCATGGAGTTCATACCATGTTTGCTCATCAAGCTCTTCGAGGTTAACTCCCGTAACAACAGACCCGAAAGTCACTCCGCTGAGATGCTCAACTATCATTCTTAACCTCTCATACGCTGGAAAGGAAACTTTAGTAACGATTTGATGCTACCTCTAAATAGCCTGAGATTTTCTATTTCTTTGCATTCAGGTAACATTTGTAGAGCACCTCTACCCTCACCGAGTCCATGATTGATCAAGAACGAATAGAAAAAGCGGTAACAGAAATACTCCTAGCGATAGGGGAAGACCCTTCTCGTGATGGCCTTTTGGAGACCCCTCAACGTGTTGCCCGCATGTATGCCGAAGTCTGCAATGGTGTAGGTACTGACCCGTCACATCACCTTGAAAAAACGTTCGACGTCGGCCACGAGCACGACGAACTTATTCTCGTGAAGAATATTCCACTGTATTCACTTTGTGAACACCACCTGCTCCCATTCATTGGCGAAGCACACATCGGCTACATCCCTAGCTCTGAGGGAAGGATCACTGGACTGTCTAAGCTGGCGCGCATCGTTGACG
>CAJWET010000136.1 GCA_913031515.1 uncultured Acidimicrobiaceae bacterium
GTATCTTAAAAAAATTAATTTAAAAAATAAAACGGCTTTGGTCACTGGAGCGGGGTCAGGAGCGCAGTACTTCAATGCAGCAATTTTAGCAATTGATCGCTAGCTAAGTCGCACCATAATCTCTCAGCAACTAATCTGATGGCGATGACAGGAGAAATTATGGAAACCATACGAGACATGGAACCACCCCCGCACATTGTGGGTATTCAACATTTTGTTGATTACAAATCCGTAGATGAAATTCTTAAATCTAAAGACTTCCGTCAAGGTTCGCATCAAGAGAGTCAACCTTTCTTCGGTGAATCACTCCTAACCATAGACCATGGCAAACATTTTGATCGTAGGAGACTTGAGGCCCCTCTCTTTCGGAAAGAAGCTTTGGAATATTATGAACGAGAAGAATTGCTTCCGCTAATTTCGAGGTCTCTTGAAGAATGTGAATATCACCGTGGTGAGGATGGTGTCGTAAGGGCGGATCTCTGTCTTCTTGTTCGAAACATGCTTGCGCGAATTTCTGCAGTTACGACAGGCATAGATGGTGTTGATACGCCGGAACGAACCGATGCTTTTCGGACATATGTTGAACAATTAGGAACAGGAGCAACTGTTGAGTGGTCAACGGAAGACCATGATGAGGTAATTGCACGAATTCTTGCAATCCGAGATGGATTCGTAAAAGAATTTTATGGACCATCAGTTGAACGCCGGCGTGGGCTAATCGAGCAATTTCAAGAAGGCAAGATATCAGAAGATGACCTTCCGCATGATTTGTTAACGCTCATGTATCTACATTGGAATGACGACTGGGATGACGAGTTACCCCTGAGGGAAGCAACACTGTACACTGTTGCCTCTAGTCAGACGACAACTCATGCGGTTCCGCATATGATGATGCATCTTCATGAATGGTTTGAGACACATCCGGAGGATTATGAAAAAAGATTCGACCGAGATTTCTTAAAACGTGCCGGCCATGAAGCAATTCGACTTCATCTACCCTCACCTGCTTTGCTGAGAATAGCGCTGAAAGACGTTACATTGAGTAACGGGATTGAGATTGCTGAAGGGGAACGTGTCGCATGTTTGTTTACTCCAGCGAATCGCGACGTTTCTGTCTTTGGGGATGATGCAAAGTCTTTTGATCCATATCGTGAAGTTGCCGATGTGAAGCCGTGGGGATTTGCTTTCGGAGGGGGAGAACACACATGCATCGGCCGCACATTGGTAACCGGACTGACCGCAAGAACTGATGGAGATGAAGGGACGGACGGCACTTTGGTCAATATTGCCTTCGCACTTTTTGAAGCGGGGTTAGAACTTGACCCAGAAGAATCACCTGCATTTACTGAACTGAGCTTTCATGATGCTTATGGTAGCTTCCCAGTGATTTTAAGAAATCTATAGGAGAAGGATGTCCGATTCTGAATTTCACGTAAAGATCGACGCACTGATTTGTGAGGGTACCGGTTATTGTGTGCGCATCGAGCCAGAAATATTTGGAATAGGCAACGATGGACTAGGTGAAGTTCTTGTCGACAGACCGACTTCTAATTATGGAGATGCGCTTGAAGAGGTTGCCACGCTATGCCCAACCAGAGCGATCACATATTGAAACAATTGTTTTAGTTAAACATTCACCGTATCAGCGGCACTATATTCTTGTAGAAGTTTTTCGGCGTTGATCGTACTGCCATCTCCAGCACCGATTTGAATAGGAGGCCAATGGCCATTCTTAAAGATAACTAAAACTGTCACTCCCTCTTCTCCGGCAATTAGTGGGCCGTATCCTCTATTAGCTAGGCCAATTCTTATATCACCTTCGTGTAACCATTTTCCACTAACCTTTTGACTTCCTTGAAGGATGATTTCTGAATAATCACATGCATGAGTATGGGCCTCTACTCGACAATTGGGCGGGAAGTAAACCTTAAAAACTGTTGGAGAAGAATCATCAGTGGGTAATCCAATTCGGTATTGAGTCGTTTCAACACCCGTCTCCTCCATCCAGACTTGCCCAAGTTGTTCCCATGAGGTTACAACGTGCCCTCGGCGGTTCAGTTCACCAGCAATGGCATCAGGAGTGTCTTGTGCCTTCTGGTCTCTGGGGTCAGGTGAAGTTTCCATGATGCTCCTAAAAGTAGTTATGCTTGCTCGTAAATCATCCAAAGGTCGTGAAAAAGCCGGCTGGTTTCGACGGTGCAGTCGAATACTGCTTTTCGTGCATCTCCAGTTATGGCGTATTCTGAAACCATTTCTATACCTTCATCACCGTGGTCTTGATCGGCGATGATATGCATAGTCCAGAAAATAACTTCTTCATCAGTCATACCGTAGTTTTCTTTGAAGGCAGCAACCATTCGAGTGAAAGTCTCGGGCACGAAAGATTCGAGGCCTATCCCGATGGCAGACAGAGGTACGAACCACTCACGGCACAGCCCCATAAACTCAAAATAATCTGTGACTCTTCTCCCGACGGGCCTTTGCTCTGCAACGCGGATCGCATCAGTATCAGATCCAAGTGCGTGAGCAAATTGTAAAAGTAATTCAGGATGCGCATCAGTTTGAGTTTCGTATCCAGTGCATTCTTCAGCAAGGTTCTTTACTAGTGATGTCCTAACTTCCTCATGGGGGCATCGAACATAGATGGCTCCTATCCAAGGGAGCATCCGTGAAATGTGTAGGTAAAACTGTTCAGTGAATAACTGAAGCTGAGGCGTTGTAACACTTCCGGCTTCAAGCCCGCTTACAAATGGGTGGTTATACATACCGCGCCCTGGTTTCATGCATTCCGTTCTAATTAAACCAACGAATTCTGCTGGGGACATATCAGCTAGTTCGTTTTTGTCAATGTGAGTTTCGATCAGAGCCATAAACGTATCCTCCAACGGTTTTTGATATTGTACCTTGATTCGATCTTCCTGTCATTATCGAAGCTCCACTTCCTCTTACCTCCAATTGCCACTAAAATCATTAAGCTGTAGCTAACAAAGTTTGGAGGTTAGGTGTCTTTACCAATTGAGATAAGCGCTGAACATGAAGAAATAATCGAAGAGTGTCGGCTCCTATCTGAAAAGGTTGCGCCTTTTGCTATGGAAGCTGATGAATCAAGTGTGATGCACGAACCTACCCTAGCCGCTCTCCGTTCCAGTGGACTTTCCAGCCTGATGGTGCCAGCTGCATACGGAGGAAGGTTCGATCAAGTCGACCCACTTGCGGTATGCCTAGCTCGTGAGGTTTTCATGAAAACGTCATCACATTTGGACTCAGTTTTTGCTTTACAAGGGATCGGTAGCTACGCCATTTCACGAGCTGGTACTGAATCACAAAAAGAAGAGTGGTTACCCGCTGTGGCTAAAGGTGATGCATTAGCAGCCCTTGCGCTAACAGAACCAATAGCTGGCTCAGACCTTAAGGGGATCACAACAACGGTTGAGGCTACAAAAACAGGACTAATTCTGAAGGGAGCTAAATCATTTATTTCAAATGCTGGCTCCGCTTCTTTCTACACAACTCTGGCCAAAGAGGGGGAAGGATATTCTCTTTTTCTTGTTCCCGCAGATGTTGCTGGACTGAACGTAGAACCCTCGCCTGAATTGATAGCCCCACACGTATTGGGTGAATTGACATTTGACAATGTGATTCTTTCTGAATCATCACGTCTTGGAGAGCCTGGGGCAGCGTTCAGGCATGTACTAGCGACGCTATCTGTCTTTAGGATTTCGGTGGCCGGAGCAGCTGTTGGGTTAATGCAAGGAGCCATCGAAGAAGCAGTTCGCCACTGTCAATCTCGAGAGCAGTTCGGAAGACCTTTAGTTAAGCATGGTCCGGTCGCTACTTTGCTCGCAGACTCATGGTCTGATTTGGAATCAGCTCGGCTCCTTACTTATCAAACTGCGGCAATGGCAGCAGCTGACCCTGAGGGCAACCTAGATCGATCTTCTTTGGCGAAACTCACAGCCACAGAAGCTGCTACGCGAGTTGTCGATCGATGCGTACAAACGATGGGCCGATGGGGTCTAATACGAGGATCAAAGATTGAGAAGTACTACCGGCAAGCTCGGCCGATGCGCATATATGAAGGAGCTTCAGAAGTTCTACGATTAGGAATTGCTTCAAGACTTGTAAAGGAGGTCGGTGATGGAGCTTGATCTTGATGGGCGAATAGTTGTCGTTACTGGCGCCAGTAGGGGATTGGGCGAAGCAATTGTGAGAGATTTGGTTGATGAGGGTGCGTTAGTTGTAGCTGCTGCACGGACTGAAACCGCCCTTAACGAACTCTCCGCATACTCGCCTGATCAGATAGCGATAAAAGTTGCAGATATGGAAAACTCTGAAGAGGTCGAGGGATTGGTTGATTTTGCTGTTGAGAGATTCGGATCTCTTGATGCCGTAGTGAATAATGCAGGTATCGCTCCTGCAGGGAAATTCGTTGAAACTGATATTGAAGTCATGCAGAGAACATTTGCCGTTAATGTTTTCGCTCCCGCAATCCTTGCTAAGAAAGCGGCAAAATATTTTATTGATACCGAATCAGAAGGTTCCATAGTGAATATTGCATCAACATCAGGATTTAAATCACATACACCTTGTTGTAATAAAAATTTTCTCTTAAATAATCTTCTAATAGCTCTCTTAATCTTTTATCATCGTCAACGATTAATATACTTT
>CAJWET010000137.1 GCA_913031515.1 uncultured Acidimicrobiaceae bacterium
CAATGCGAACCCCGTGGACTTGCTCCGCCTCAAAAAACGAGCCCCTCATCTTATCGATTAGATCACCGCACCTGAGAGACCGCTCATACCTCATTAACCTTCCGCTTGGAATCACGTCAGGAACTTATGAGCATTAGCTTTCGTCCGCTGCGCTAAATCGGTCTAGCAATTCTCCCGTACCAAGAGTGCTACCATCGCCCTTTCCGATTGTGACTGCAGGCCAGTGACCGTCCGAAAATATCACTAATACAGAGACTCCCTCTGGTCCAGCAATTAGTGGCCCATATCCTCTGTTTGCGAGACCTATTCGGATATCGCCGGGATATAACCACTTTCCACTAACTTTTTGAGTTCCTTCCAAAATAATTTCTGAATAATCGCAAGCATGGGTATGAGCTTCGATTCTGCAATGAGGGGGGAAATAAGCTCTAAAAACAGTTGGAGAAGACTCAAGAGAAGGAAGACCTATTCGGTAAGAACTCGTTTCGACACCAGTTACCTCTAAAGTTACTACGCCTAATTTATCCCATGAAGTGACGACATGGCCTCTACGATTAAGTTCATTTTCAAGATCTTCAGGAGTTTGATTAATAGCTTCTGCAACCACGACTCTAACTTACATCCACCGTTGAGATTATTACAAAGGCTCTCTTTACTTCTTTAGCTTCAGGAAACTGTTTCAACCAGAACTTTGGGGAGTTGAGCTTGTCTTAACAGCTTTAGAAAGCGCCGAAGCTCACTCCTTAGAGCTCTATCCAGTACCACCGTTGGCCTCTGTTTTCTCGTTCTAGAATTCCGTTATTTGCTTCAATGGCCCGAATCGACCCAACGTTATCTGAATCGCAAATCAACATCGTCTTCGAAATCTCTAATCCCCTACATTTAAGAAGCGTTGCGCTGAGCATCGCCGTCGCTACGCCCTGTTGACGATGCGACGGTGCTACCGAATAGCCAATATGTCCGCCATTTTCCTCGAGCCAAGGATTAAGGCGATGACGTACATTAATCACACCTTGAAGAACGCCCTTAATTTCCCAAAACCAGGTTGAATTAGGAACCCAACCATCTATGAGTTCTTTCCCTTTGCTCCAAGCCTCAAGAGTTACAATGACTTTTTCTATATGCGCTGACCGGTCGAAGAAGTAGCCATGTAACTCATCTCCAGATATCTCGAACTCGCGTAAGAATGTTTCCAAAGTGTCTTTGTGATCTAGAGAAAGTGAAACTAATTGACCTTGGACCATGACATCATTTTAACGCGAACCCACATTTAATCTGAAATATGGTTATCTTTTAGTGGGCTGTAAATGGGCGCGTCGCGCTTTCCTATTCGGAGTCCCGTTGTGTTTCATTGCAGGGGTTTTTCTACCTCCACTTGATTGATGCTTTTGAGAAGTACCCGCTTTGGCGTGTTTGGTATTTGATTTTTTCCGGTTTTTTGCCGATGAGTTTCTTCCCCCAGATTTCTGATTCGCGGTTTGCGAACGATTCTTTGGGCCTGATTGCGATTTTGTCCCATTTGAAGAATGTGAATGCCCCTTTTGCGAAGAAGATCTTTTCTTTCCAGGCGATCCAGCCATATCCCTTTGAGAATTCTTACTTCCGTTCGATTGGTAGTTGGAAGAGCTTTTCGACTTCGGGCCGGATTTCTTCTGCTGTCCGCTCCCAGACGACCCTCTGCTTTTGTTACTAGGCCGTGAATGATTTTTATGTCGGTTAGAAGAGTTTTTTCTCCGATCTTTATTTCCGTCTTCTCGGACAGGCATAGGCTTGACTCGATCTAAGGGGGCGGGAGAGAGCTCTTGCAAATCAGATGGGATAACTTTTTTAATTGTTGGCGCTATCCCCAGTTTTGACTGCATTTTTTTCGCTGCACGAGTTTCTTCAGGTTGAATAATTGAAAGTACGATACCTTCTTCGCCTGCTCGGGCTGTTCTTCCAGAGCGGTGTATATACGCTTTATGGTCTTCAGGAATATCGAAATGCACTACAAGAGCAATTCCATCTACGTGGATACCGCGGGCAGCAACATCGGTAGCGACAAGAGCTTGTACCTTTCCTTTCCCAAAATCCGTCAAGGCTCTTTGCCGCTGATTTTGGCTTTTCCCACCATGTATAGAGTCCGCAGCCACTCCAAACTTTTTCAATTGTTTCGTTAAACGGTCAGATCCATGTCTTGTCCTGCAAAAAATAATTGCCGGCCATACAGCATTGACTGAATCTGCCGCAACTTTGGATTTTTCTGCTTTTTTTGAGACGCAATATACATGAGTTGCCCGAGTAATATCTGGAGTTGTTTCTCCTACTTCGTGAAGAATAGGGTTGTTCTGGTATTGCTTTGTTAATTTTGCCACATCGCGATCAAGGGTTGCTGAGAATAGAACCGTCTGACGTTTTTTTGATGTTTGGTTAAGAATACGTTTCATGGCAGGCATGAAACCCATATCTGCCATCCGGTCAGCTTCGTCGAGAACGACATGATTTACGGCTTCAAGCGAAAGTGCTTTCTGTTCGATTAGGTCTTCTAATCTTCCTGGGCAAGCAACAAGAATATCGACACCATTTCGGAGTGATTTCATCTGCGGTCCATAACCTACACCTCCGTAGACGACTGCGACATTTGCTTCACCACTGAAGGTTCGAAGTTCTTTACAGATCTGTTCTGCCAACTCTCTCGTCGGTGCGAGAACTAAACTTTGTGGTTTCCTAGGTTGGGATGTTTTTGTCCTTACGGCAAGTGGTATACCGAAAGCGAGAGTTTTTCCAGATCCCGTCGGTGCTCTTCCGCAAATATCCTTTCCCTCTAAACCATCTTTGATCGTTCTCTCTTGAATTTCGAATGGTTCTTTAATTCCCTGGCGTTCAAGCGCTCCACATATCCATTCTGGGACTCCTAATTCTGAGAAGTTTTTAGACATGGTGGGTTTCCTAATTCGTATCTTTTTAAGATGACTGCTGGTTGGATAAAAGTTGAGAATCTCTCAAGGGAGCAAACTGATAGTTCGAACCTTCGAAGCAGCAGTAGATGCATTTATGACCCATACGATGATAACTACTCGCACCTTCGATTCCTCCAATATGTTACGGATGCCACACCTCTTCAGTCAAAGACCCCGCTTTCGTGTATTTCTCTGACGGGCTTTTAGGTTCTTTGTTATATGGATATAGGCGGAGGAAAGAGTCCGGCACACAAATCTTTTGTAAACATATTTTCTGGCCTAGTGTGCAAGAGTGCAATCATGGACCAAAAACTCTTTTGAGAAGTCTGACGAGACGCAAAATCGGTTACTGTGGGCCACTTTATTGTGTGGTTTCATTGCTGGCTTTGACTCAACGAGCACGTTCATCCTCTTCCCTGCCATACGATCAAGTCTCGGAAATGGGGATACAGCAGCCACGACTTGGATATTGACAATAGTGGGAATAGTTAGCGCAGCAATACTGCTACAAGCCGGACACCTAGCTGACCGTTACGGCCACAATCGAATCATGATCAGTTCGGCAGGAGCATCTGTAGTCGGATCATTGTTGAGCGCCGTGGCTCCAAACCTGATCTTTCTCATAGTCGGGCGGGGATTACAAGCAGCGGCTTTGGCTGGACTGGGAGTAAGTTCTATCGCGATCATTGTCCGAGAAACCAAACAGGGCCAACTCGCCACCGCCATGGGGAAATGGGCATTTTGGACGGCTACAGCAGGAGTGACAGGACCGATACTCTCATCGGTCTTTGTCGAATACGCTTCATGGAGAATCCTGTTTCTATCGGTGGTGCCAATTAGTGCCCTTGTCATCTATTTAGGGTTTCCATATTGGGACAGCAGCCATATCGCTATCAAAACAACCACAATCGATTACCTCGGGACCCTCGCTGCCATGTTTGGAATTTCCTTACTTGTGCTGGCACTTTTGGAAGGAAATGATTGGGGTTGGTCAAGCTTCCAAACAATTTGTTCTTTCATAGGCGGCTGCCTTCTGATGGGATTAATCGTAAGGAGGTCAAAGAGACATACCTCTCCTGTTCTCCCTTTGCATCTGTTCACAAATAGCACGTTCGTCCTTAGCATAGTTATCGGCTTTATCTCGTCGCTGATGTTCTTCGGAATGTGGTTGGCCCTACTCAGTTATGCGATTGATGTGTGGGGTTATAGCATTATCAAAACCGGCCTTTTATTGACAGTGATGCCAGGCACTATGGTTTTTATCGCTCGGCTTGCAGGCCGATTAGCGGACAAAAATGGTTTCCGAGGCGTGATGGCCACTGGATCAACAATCTTTACTTTAGGTTTTTTGATAATGAATTTAACGGCAGGGGATTCACCATCTATACCAGCAATGCTTCCAGCACTAATAGCAGCAGGTATCGGTATGGCAACGGTTCTCTCCAACACGACGGCAGTTGGAACACAAGAACTCGAACCTTCTCTTGTTGGAACTGGAACAGCGATCTTGCAGACATCATACAGAATTGGTGGTTCCCTAGGTTCGGCAGTTGTTGCCGCCATCCTCGAATCAGGGAAAATCGGAACGGTCACAACACATAAATGGTCTTTATGGGCAATTATCATCAGTGGAGCCATCACAGCAGCACTCTGTTCCTGCCTCAAAAATAAACC
>CAJWET010000138.1 GCA_913031515.1 uncultured Acidimicrobiaceae bacterium
AAAAAAATGTAAATGTCAAAAAAAATATCCGTCTTTTGGATTCGCAAATGATAAAATACCATTTTATTGTAATGATTGTAAATTACCAAATATGATTAATATTATTAGTAGAAGATGTATATGTGGTAAAATTCCTAATTTTGCATTACCAAATAGTAAAACAGCTTTGGAGAAGATTTTCTCTGTCAAAATGCGACCAAGATCGATGCCGTTACCTCTTCTCATTTCCGATGTTGGGCAGTTACCTCTTGTGAGTTCCTTCCAAAGCCAAAATCTCAGTTCTTTAGTTCAGTTGTTTTGGCCAGGTTCGCTTACCGTGGTACTCCCCAATCCTTCATCAGTTATGTCGCTTGTTTCTAGTGACGAGGGCACGATTGCTGTCCGCTGTCCAGATAACGATTTCGTTAGAGGGATCGCTAAAGATCTAGGACCTTTAGCTGCAACAAGTGCGAACCTCCATGGAGAACCAACTCCCGAAAATGCTATTGAGATAGCAGATATGCTTCCCGGCGTTGATTTAGTGGTTGATGGTGGCCCTCTTAATGGCCTAGCATCGACTCTCGTCGATCTGTCTCAACCTGACCCTGTCATCCTTCGTGAGGGGCCTATCACCAGCGAAATGGTCTTCAAATCTCTGGAACAGTGACTCCACTTCTTCACTAACGGATATTTCTACTTAATTTCTCCCCATAGAGGTTGAGTTCGCACTACCTTTCATAGATATGAAAACTATCGCTGCAGGATGTGACCATGGAGGATTTGCTTTGAAGACTCTCCTTATCGAGGACCTGACTGAGTGTGGCCATAATGTCATTGATTTAGGGACCGACTCCAACGAACGCGTTGATTATCCAGACTTTGCTGAAAAAGTTGCGAGATCTGTAGCTAATGGAGACGCTGAATTCGGATTGCTTGTCTGTGGGAGCGGGATCGGAGTGTGCATGACCGCAAATAAAATTCCTGGGATCCGCGCCGCCACGGTCCATGATGTTACATCTGCGCACCTTGCACGCGAACATAATGATGCGAACGTCATTTGTTTAGGGGAGCGGCTTATTGGACCCGAAGTCGCCAAGGAAGCTCTCGGTGTCTTTCTTACGTCAGAATTTCAAGAAGGTCGCCATACGGCACGAGTCCAAAAGATGAATAGGATACTTGAGTAATTAGGGGTGCCCAGCATGTGGCATCTCGACAGTAGTGGTCCAGATATTAAATTAGAGAAGGTGCAGGTCTGGGTAAAGGGGGTTCTGGCTTAGTAAATCTCCAGCTCTTCTACGATTATTATCTCGGACTTCATCTGAGAGTTTATATTGGGCCTTCGAGTTCTCACCCGATGAGGTCGCCTTGGGTTCGGTGGCTTTTAAAGTAGAGCAAATAATATCCGCTACTTCGTTCATCTCAGTCTCACCCATCCCCAAAGTTGTGAGCGCTGGTGTCCCCAATCTGATTCCAGATGTATACCAGGCGCCATTTGGGTCGAAGGGGATAGAGTTTCTATTAACTACAACACCCGCTGCCTCAAGAGCGCTTTCGGCCTGCCGACCAGTAAGCCCAAAATCGCGGACATCGACCAAGACCAGATGGTTCTCTGTTCCTCCAGTTACAAGCCGACCCCCCCGTTTCTGAATTCCTTCAGCTAAAGCAGACGCATTCTTAACGATTTCATTGGCGTACACTTCAAACTCTGGTTCAAGTGCTTCGGCAAAGGCGACGGCTTTTGCTGCCATGACATTCGCCAAAGGTCCTCCCAGCACCATAGGGCAACCCTTATCGATGAATTCTGACATTTCCGATTCATTTGACAATACAATCCCTCCGCGAGGCCCTCGAAGAGATTTATGAGTAGTCGAAGTGACTATATGGGCATTTGCTACAGGGTCAAAGTCGTCTACAAATACCTTCCCAGCGACAAGTCCGGCGAAATGGGCCATATCTACCATGAATGTAGCGCCAATGGAGTCAGCTATTTCTCGCATTTTGGCAAAATTAACCTTCCGAGGATAGGCGGAGTAGCCAGCTACGATCACCAATGGACGGAACTCCTGCGCCAAAGTATTGATTGAAGCATAATCAAGCATTTCCGTTTCAGGGTCAACTCCGTATGACCGCTGATCAAATAGCTTCCCAGAAATATTTGGTCGAAATCCATGAGTTAGATGCCCACCAGCATCTAGAGACATCCCGATCATTCTTTGATTCCCTAGTGATTGCCGTAACGTCTCCCAGTCAGCATTTGTTAGATCGTTTACATGCCTCTTTTCGTGTGAATTTAGGAATGGGGCTTCGACTCGGTGAGCGAGGATAGACCAGTACGCGACTAGGTTTGCATCGATACCTGAGTGTGGTTGAACGTAGGCGTAGTTTGCCTTAAACAGGTCTTTTGCATGTTCACTTGCAAGTGTTTCAACTTTGTCTACGAACTCGCACCCCGCGTAGAATCTGTGGCCAGGTGTCCCCTCTGCATATTTGTCGCTAAACCAGTTCCCCATGGCTAGAAGGACAGCGGGTGAGGCGTAGTTCTCTGAGGCTATTAACTTGAGCTGGCTTCTTTGGTTCTCTAACTCTCCGCGTATATGTTCGGCAATCGAAGGCTCGCTGACTCCAATTACATCTAAGGCCTTGTTGAAAGCGGTTGAAACGTCGGATATGTTTTTTTTGCCTTCCACTTTACGATCTCCTTATATTTCCGAATACTGCTGCTGCCATCAAGAGCGTTAGCGATGTTGACCGGATTCTAATAGTTCAAGAAGGCGATATACGCAATATTCAACCAATTTTTAATTTCAAGGAATAAAAATAGATGAGTTCCGATAGCGGACAAATGGACACTGGTGGTAGATTGTCCGTCAAGGTATTTGCATATTGGCTGATGCTGGTAGTTGCAATGATTTGGAAGTGAGCGAGGACCACACAACTGTGGCAAACCCAATAAAGTCTCTAGCAAACGCAGAAGATGGTGTAACTGCAGCCTTCGAACTTGTCCTCACTCCGGCCCTTTTTGCCTTTCTGGGATATTTGGTTGATCGGTGGGCAGGAGTAGGGCCTCTTTGTGTCTTCATTTTCGGCGGTGTCGTAGCTACATATGAAATTTGGAAACTTTGGTACACATATACCGAACGCATGAAAGCACTAGAAGCGGATTTGCCTGATGCAAAGGGAAATCACAATGGGTGAAATCTCAGTTGAATCAGGCAAAGGATCGCAAGCACCAGAACGGGAAATAGCTACTGATCTCTTCCGGAGAGGGTTAATGGTCTCTCCGCTGTTGCTAGCTCTTTGCCTCATCTTTTGGGGGGTCAATGGTCTAGCGTGCGGCTCAATTGGGCTTGGGTTAGTGCTCTTAAATTTTCTTATGGGGGCTTGGCTCATTGATTGGGCAGTAAAAATATCCCCCCAAATACTTATGGTTGCCGTACTAGGTGGTTTCGTTTTGAGAATGGGAATTCTTACCGCTGTAGTTTTGCCCATTCGGAATGAGAGTTGGTTTGAAATTATTCCATTTGGTGGTTTATTAATTTTCTCACATTTGGGGCTTTTGATTTGGGAAACGCGCTATGTTTCTGCAACGCTTGCTTATCCGGCTCTTAAACCGGATCGACAGACTAACGTTGGACAAGTGGAAGAAAGCAAGGAGTGATAATAAGTGAATATATTTGCGCTTGATTTTCCTCCAGTAAGCCATCTTTTTGATTGGCCCGATTTCGCTTTCCATGGCAATACATATCTGGCTATGAACAAAACTGTCCTTATCTATTTGTTCGCTCTTGGTCTCACGCTTGCGCTCTTTATGTCAGCTGGTGCAAAAAAGAGTCTCGTACCACGAGGTGTTTCACATGTAGCCGAAGGCGGAATAAATTTCGTTGAAGACAGCATAGTTATGCAGACGATGGGGACAGAAGGAAAAAAGTATGTTCCATTTCTTACCACTATTTTCTTTTTCATATTCTTCTCAAATATCTTTGAAGTAATCCCATTTATACAATTTCCTGCGAATGCTAGAATGGCTATTCCGATAACCATGGCCCTCATGGTGTGGGTAATTTATAACTTCCTTGGAGTGAAGAATCAGGGTCTTCTCGGATATTTCAAAAATAGTCTTTTCCCTCCTGGGGTTCCTAAAGCTTTGTATCTGATTGTGACACCCATAGAATTTTTCTCCGTTTTTGTTATCCGACCTCTTTCTTTAGCGATTCGGTTGTGGGCCAATATGGTCGCTGGCCACCTCCTTCTCGTAACTTTCGCTGTTCTATCAGCCACGCTGTGGGACAGTACTTATGTTGGGGCAATAGCCCCAGCAGCTATGTTGATTCTGATGACCGGTTTTGAGATTCTTGTTTCGTTTCTCCAAGCCTTCATCTTCACCATACTCACCGCCGTGTATATGGGCGGTGCCATACACCCCGAACACTAGGAGTAAAAGTGCTCAGCCTTTTAGCAACAACATACAGTATCCTCGCTCAAGCGGTAACAGATAACACAGAAGGCCTTAAAGCCATCGGTGCTGGATTAGGTTATGGCTTGGGGG
>CAJWET010000139.1 GCA_913031515.1 uncultured Acidimicrobiaceae bacterium
GAAATTAGTTAACAATCCCCGTACAAGTTCGAATTCGAAACCGGGAGTAATGAACAGATTGGTTCTCCCAACAAGGTTTTCTGTGATCGCCGCTGTCTCCAGAGCCCGAACAACGGTTGTTCCAATGGCAATGACCCTATTTGCTCTTCTGCATGCGTCCCAGGTCTCGGGACTAATTCGGTAGCTTTCTTCGTGCATAGTATGTTCGGTTACGACACTTGTCTCTATCGGCTGAAAAGTTCCGAGACCTACGCTGAGTTCTACAAAAACGATGCTTGCTCCAGCTTGTTTGACACCAGTAAGAACAGATTGAGTCAAGTGCAATCCAGCGGTGGGTGCAGCTACGGAAGTTTCATGCTCAGCAAATACAGTCTGATACCGTTCACTATCCTCTAAGGCAGTTGTAATGTAGGGCGGGAGCGGAACAATCCCGTGACTTTCCATAAGCTCTCGCATTAAACCAGTAGTTGCTGTAATTGTGCGGGTTCTGGAATTACCATCCCCCTTTACTTCGATTACAGGTTGGCCAGAAGAATCGAATAGGAGGGCACCTGATGGCACCTTTCGACTTGGCCTTAAAAGTGCTTCCCATGTCCCCTCTGATATTTCATTTAGAACAAGAACTTCTACAGCGCCACCAGTTTCTTTAAAGAGATTAAGCCTCGCTTGCATGACTCTTGTGTTATTAAGGACAACAAGGTCACCTGATTGCACGAGAGAGGGAAGATCTCGAACTAACTTATGTTGAATTATGTCCCCATCGATTAACAGGCGCGAAGCATCTCTGGGGGTAACAGGGGTCTGCGCTATCGCAGATTCAGGCAAGTGATAGTCAAATAATGACGTTTCCATTCAAAACAGCATAAGCCGTTTTTAGTCGTTCAGCTGAGAGAGCAAATTTGGCGAAGTTAGAGATTTTGTTTCTGGTGGCGTAAGTCCTAGATGTTTCCACGAAGCACCCGTAGCTACTCTCCCTCTCGGCGTTCGCATGATGAAACCCTGCTGAATTAGAAAAGGTTCGTAGACATCTTCAACTGTCTCTGTTGGTTCAGTAACACTTATTGCAAGAGTTGATAATCCAACAGGACCTCCATCGAACCGTTCACAGATAGCTCTTAGGATTGCCCGATCAACCTTATCCAATCCTCGCTCATCAACACCAAATAATTTCAAGCCTTCCACAGCAGTCTTTTCATCAATCACACCATCAGCTTTTATTTCTGCATAGTCGCGGACCCTGCGTAGAAGGCGATTCGCGATCCGTGGTGTACCTCGGGACCGAATAGCTATTTCTTTGCTTCCCGCCTCATCAATTTCTACATCGAATATGTTTGCTGAACGAAGAATAATAATATTTAGATCTTCTGAGTCGTAGTAATCCATTCGAGCTACTAACCCAAACCGATCTCGTAAAGGACCGGTAATTAAACCTGTTCGTGTAGTTGCTCCTACCAAGGTAAAAGGAGCAATGGTTAACCGGACCGAGCGCGCCGCAGGCCCTTTCCCAAGCACGATATCTAGTTGGAAGTCTTCCATGGCAGGGTAGAGAACTTCCTCAACAGCCCGTGAGAGCCTGTGGATTTCATCAATAAACAAGACATCCCCAGGTTCCAATTTTGTGAGGATCGCAGCAAGATCACCGGCACGTTCAAGAGCAGGTCCAGAAGTTGTATGAATAGCGACTTGCATTTCCCGCGCAACAATATTCGCCAATGTGGTCTTACCCAACCCGGGTGGCCCTGCAAAAAGTAGATGATCGGAAGGTTGGTTTCTTTTTCTAGCGGCTCCAAGAATAATCGCGAGATGTTCTTTTAGTTCCGGTTGCCCGATGAAATCTTCAAGCGAAGTTGGCCTCAGCCCCAATGCATCTAACTCAATGTCAATTTCTTCATCTTCGATTGAATGATCTGGGGAAAGAAGTTCTTCTCTCATATTATGGCCAAAATAAATAGTCTTTGATTATGAAACATTTGCTAGTTCTTGCAATGCGAGTTTAAGTAATAGCGGCGCCTCCGTATCGGATGGTAAGCCTTTCATCGCTAATTGGATTTCGTCCGCCCCATACCCAAGGCCACTTAGAGCGTCACGCACATCCTTTAGGTTAGAGTTTGTAGAAGTTGAATCCATCCCTATTTGATTATCATTCTCGAGTGAAATGGAGGATAGTTCAATCTTTGATTGCAGCTCGACTACAAGTCGAAGCGCGGTTTTTTTCCCAATTCCGGGGACAAGGCACAGCGCTTCAGTGTCTTCAGTAGCCAGAATCTGGGCTAATTGGTTTGGAGCGTGGGTGGAAAGAATCGAAAGTCCTAATGAAGGACCGACCCCATGTGTTGATATTAGAGCTTCGAAAAATAAACATTCTTGACGTGTCGGGAATCCATACAGGGTTTGTGCATCTTCGCGGAAATGGTGGTGAGTGTAGATGAGCGTTTCTGAGCCAGCCTTACCAAACTGTTTCTGGGTTGAGGGTGCGATCAAGACTCGGTACCCCACACCTTCTACTTCAACGATTATCTCCTGGTCTTCAGAGAGTAACAATATGCCTCGAAGGCTTCCAATCGCCATTAAACCTCCACGCGTTGACGGGCTAGAAAACATAGGGCCAATGCCAATGCGTCAGCTGCATCCACCGGCTCCAATGGGGTTTGGATGCCTAAAAGCATTCGTACCATTTTTTCCATCTCTTGTTTGTTAGCCCCTCCATGACCGGCAACAGATTGCTTGACCTCATTTGGTGAAAACTCAATCACTTGGCAACCAGCAGAAATCCCTTCGGTCATTACAATCCCAATTGCTTGGCCTACTGAAATTGCTGTTGCTGCATTGTGTTGAAACAAGACGCGTTCGATAGCAACTACATCTGGTTTATACTCGACAATCAATTGCCGTACCTCATCTCTAAGCAACGTCAAACGAGAAGGAGTCTCCATCTCAGAAGGTGTTTCTATTACTCCTGCAGCTAACGCTATTTCTTTTCCGTCTTTGCGTTGGATGACTCCATACCCACATCGAGATAGACCAGGATCTATACCTAATACGAACATATGTACGATCATAGCGCCTGCTTATCGATACCGGTGGACTATCACCAAGAATACAACGCCCTCAAACAGTGCTCACCAATTGGTTTCTATGGTCACGAGCTAGTTAGAGTTTGACACCTCAGCTAGCTATCTCCTGCATAACAGAATCAGGAATATCGAAGTTCGCATGAACGGCATCAACGTCATCAAGCTCATCTAATAAATCAATTAGATTTAAGACTTGTTTCGCATCTGATGATTCAGTAAGGGGCACGACTTGGGTAGGCAGGAACGTTAGATCAGCGGATAGGAAGGAAATCTCGTTTACCTCTAAGGCATCTCGCATACTATTTAAGTCGGTCGGGTCGCTTGTCAACCTCCAAGTGTCCCCTTCGTCAGTAAGGTCTTCAGCCCCACTCTCCAGCGCTATCGTCATCAAATCATCTTCGTCTACTTCGCGATCCAAAATAATTACTCCCTTTCGTTCAAATTGCCAAGCAACCGCTCCTGGTTCTGCAAGGGAACCTCCATGTTTTGAGAGTGTCGATCTCACTTCAGATCCTGTCCTATTCCGGTTATCGGTAAGGGTCTCAATAAATAGGGCTACTCCGTTAGGGGCGTAGCCCTCATAGGTAACGTCTTCGTAATCCACGCCTTCAAGTTCGCCAGTACCTCTTTTGATAGCTCGCTCTATTGTGTCTAGAGGAACAGAATTATCCCTAGCCTTTTGGTACATGGTCCGAAGGGTAGGATTTGAATCTACGTCTCCACCACCTTGGCGAGCAGCAACTTCAACTTGCTTAATTAATTTCGCAAAGAGCTTGCCACGCTTCTTATCCGCAGCGCCTTTTTTGTGCTTGATTGTTGCCCACTTCGAATGACCAGACATTGTAAAATCCTATCCTTATGAATCCGCTGGTTCCATAGATAGAAACATTTCATGGATCCTTCCATCTTTTGACAGCTCAGGATGAAATGATGTTACTAAGACTGATTCCGTTCCGCATAAAACAATTTTTCCATCGACTTTTGCATATACCTTTACCCCAGTTCCGGCCGTTTCGACGATTGGCGCTCGGATGAAAATCGAAGGGAAGGGTTGCTCAAACCCAAGTACTTCTATATCGCTTTCGAAAGAATCTAGTTGCCTTCCAAATGCATTCCGGCGCACCGTAATGTCAATTGCACCCAAAGGGGTCTGGTCATCACGCCCATCAAGCACCTCTTTAGCAAGAACAATCATTCCAGCGCATGTTCCAAACACTGGCATGCCTTGAGCAATGCATGCTTCAATCGGAGCTCTCATCCCATTCGAATCTAAGAGCATCGAGATCGTGGTGGATTCCCCTCCGGGAATGACAAGACGATCAGCGATTTCTAGATCATGCGGAGTGCGGACTTCGAGAGTTTCAACGCCAAGAGAGGCAAAGGTCGCTATATGGCTTGCGAAGGCGCCTTGGAGTGCGAGAACGCCAACTT
>CAJWET010000140.1 GCA_913031515.1 uncultured Acidimicrobiaceae bacterium
AAGATTTCGTTTTCTTTTCGCTGACACACGAACCTGAAGGTGACTCGTCCCACTACGACGGTGCTTCACTTTCCCTTTCGCCGTCACTCGAAACCTTTTCTTCGTTCCTTTGTGTGTTTTTTGTTTTGGCATAGCTTCTATTTCTCTTACTTCTTGTTTTTTTGATTGTACCGTCCACTGAAAAAGCTCACTGCTTCCTATCAGCGGAAAACATGAATACTTACTTCGGGGCTATCGTACAGATAAGCCTGCGTCCAGTCTGTTGGGGTGGTGATTCTACTTTACCAATCTCTTCAAGTTGTTCGATGACATGCCGCATAATTCTCTGCCCCTCATCAATATGAGCCATTTCTCGCCCACGGAAAATTACTGAAACAGTTACCTTATCTTTGTGACCCAGGAAGGTTCGTGCCTTATTTATTTTAAATTCAATATCGTGTTCGCCGGTCTTTGGGCGAAGCCTAATTTCCTTGAGTTTTGTTTGATGAACGTGCGTCTTATGCAGCTTTTTCTTTTGTTGATACTTAAACTTTCCATAGTCCATGATCCTGCAAACGGGGGGGTTTGCATTTTCAGCAACTTCGACCAAATCAAGTTCAAGGTCCCGAGCTTTCTCTAGAGCCTCCGCCAACGGTGTAATACCTATTTGTTCTCCATCTGGAGAAACTAAGCGCACTTTGTCAGCGCGTATCAATTCATTGATTCGAGGTTCTGCGTTCCCAGCTATGTCAAGCTCCTGATCAAGTTAAATCTCCTTTACGTCATTTCTCTAAATAATAAACGGTGGGGCCAGAAAATCAGCACCCACCGACTTGCCATCAGGCTACGACTAGTGTTGCACCCATACCGCGCAAATCGCAAAATACTTTGAGATCCCATCTTTTCGATGAAACGGCCAGGTGACTGCCTCTCGACAGCACTTTCTGGGTCTCAACTATACTTTTGAGACACCACTAGAATACCAGCGAAACTTTCAGATCAGGCACCTATCTATATAGAGTTCATATAGGACATTTCAAGGAGGGTATATGAGCATTTGGACACCACATGGGGAACACGACGTCCCTAGAGAAGAAGGGGATGAGAATAAAGATGTTGACGAAATCAGCGGACTTCCTGGGTTTGATGATTTAAGCCCCGAGGAACAGCAGCAAGCACAAGCGATGGCAGCAGAATTAGCTGAGGCGCGGATGCGCTTATCTGAAACTCCCGCCGGAGATGTAATCGCGAATCATGTGATGGGAATTTATGAATTAGCAGCAATCCACCTCTCAAATCAACCTCCTTCAATTGATGAAGCAAAGATTGCCATCGATGCTATGGCTGCAATACTGTCAGATTTACAAGGACGTCTCGGACAAAATGAGAATGTCCTCCGTGAAGCCCTTCAACAAATACAGATTGCCTTTGTGCAAATCTCTGAACAGCAGGACCCGGACAATGAATCCCAATCCGAAACCGAGAACGGTTAAGCCTCCGGTATCTTTGATTGGGTAAGAGGAGGTAATAGCGGGTATGGCTTCAAACTCAGAAGAACTAACTGCCTATGTCAACGAAATCGAACTATGTTACGCATTGGATGGTCCGGAAGCTGGAGACCCTCTTCTTCTTATTATGGGGTTGGGAGCACAATTAATTGGATGGCCAATTGAATTCGTTGAACAGTTAGCCACTAACGGATTCCGAGTTATAAGATTCGACAATCGTGACAGCGGACTGTCAACCAAAACATTGGGTGAGGTTCCAGACGCGCTCGACCTACTAGGCAAGACGCTAAACGGTGAACCTGTTAAGTCAATTTATTCATTATCAGATATGGCTGATGACGCCGTTGAACTTTTAGCTTTTCTCGGCTACAAGTCTGCTCATATAGTAGGGGCTTCTATGGGCGGAATGATCGCGCAGACTTTAGCCATAAACCACCCTCAGTGCGCTCGTTCACTGACCAGTATTAGCTCAGCAACTGGCGACCCTCAACTATTTACTCCAACAGAAGAAGCACTCAATGCGATAATAGGTAGCCCCCCAGAGACACGCGAGGAAATAATCCAGGCAAACATTCTCGGGTCTCGAGCGCTCGCGGGCTCGCTTTGGGATGAAGATTACGCTACTGACCAGGCCAAAAAAAACTACCATCGAAATCACTTCCCCGAAGGAGTAGGTTTCCAACTCGGCGCAATTGCGATGAGCGGGGATAGGACGAGCGAGCTCCAAGGACTCCGCTTGCCGACATTAGTCATACATGGTGCTGTTGATCCACTACTCCCCCTACATTGTGGAGTCGCAACGGCAGACGCAATCCCCAACTCTGAAATCTTGATATTTGAAGACATGGGACATGACTTGCCTTCCATTTATTGGCCAAAGGTCGCACAGCATATAGGAAACTTAGCCAGTCGGACTTCTTACAAGGAGAACTAAGATCCGTCTAGGTTTAAACCCATTCGACGTGCACACCTTCAAAGTATTTTCTACCATCTATATATGGTCTCTGAAATTGAATACAACCCCTTCGCACAAGAAACACTAGATAACCCTTTCCATGCGTACGGCAGGTTACGCAAAGAATGTCCGGTCCATCAGTTCAACGACTTTCCCCATCCATTATTTACCATGACCCGCTATGAAGACGTCGTTCAACTTCTAACAAATATTGAACTATGGTCTAGCCATTATGGGCAAATGCCAAGATATTCAGTGCAGGGCTGCCTATTCAGCGATCCCCCGCAGCATACGTGGTATAGAAAACTCATTCAGAAGAGCTTCGCCCCTCGGCATGTTGCAGCGATGGAAGCTGAGATTAGCGCCCTAGTTGATCAACTACTTGATGAATTGGAGGGCAAAAGCAAGACGGATCTTCACGACGCTCTTGCGTGCCCTTTACCTGTTTTGGTCATCGCAAAGATACTCGGAGTCCCGACCGAAGACATTGACCAGTTCAAGGCATGGAGTGATCAGCAGTTAGCTGAAGCAAATGCCCCAGATACGGAAGCGCCGAATACGGCAAGAAAAGCAATGAAAGACTACCTCTTACAACAAATCGATAATCGAAGAGCAACTCTAGCCGAGCATAATCTTCCTCCGGAAACTACTGACCCTACGGTAGTTGGAACCTTACTACCAGACGACGTTATAACCGGGATTTTACTGGCCGAAGTAGATGGGAGAAAGTTAGGTGACGACGAACGTTTAGTGATGTTGAATCAACTTCTAGTCGGCGGGAATGAAACGACGACTTCCCTTCTTACGAATCTCTTCTGGCGTCTTTTAGAAAAACCAGAACTGTATCAACAAGTTCGAGATGACCCTTCTTTGGATGTAATCGCAATAGAAGAAAGCCTGCGTATGGACTCCCCTGTTCTTGGCCTCTATAGGACTAATACGGAAGAGACTGTTTTTGACGGGGTTATGATTCCAGAAAGGTCAAAAGTGATGGCTACGTTTGGGGCAGCGAATCGTGATCCCGATATCTTTGAGGAACCCGACACGTTCAGACTCGATAGGGACCCTGACGAACTCCGGAAACATGTTGCATTTGGCCTTGGGCATCATTTTTGTCCGGGAGCTCAGCTTTCTAGGCTTGAAGCAAAGATTGCCCTCCGAGCCGTAGTTGAACGATTTCCGAAATTACGACTTGACGGTGAGCCACAAAGAATCGAGGCTTTCCTTCTCTGGGGGAAGAGAACTCTGCCCGTTTGCTGGGATTAGTGAACGATCTTTGAAATAGGGAGTTCTATGATATCGGTTGCTCCAGCGCTTCGAAGTTCTGGTATCAGGATATTTATCTGATCCTTTTCCACAACTGTCTCTACGGCGTAACCATCTCCAGTGGATAACTCATTTACGGTTGGTGATTTCATCGATGGAAGTCTCCCTATCACTTGTTCAAGATTCTCCGATAGGACATTCATCTTGACCATAACTTTTCCTCGCGCTTCAAGAACACCTTGAAGCAGGGTATGAATCTGGTTCATTGCTTGGAGCTTTTCGGGATCTGAATAGGAAATCGGGTTTGCAATGAGCTCCGTATGGCTTGTCAATATGGTATCGAGTATCTTCAAACCTGCTGCTCGAAGCGCCCTCCCTGTTTCCGTAATATCTACAACAGCGTCCACGATTTCAGGAGCTTTCGCCTCAGTGGCACCATAGGACAGCTGGATGCTTGCATCGATCCCATTGGAGAGAAAATAATTTTCTGTAAGAAGCGGGTATTCAGTGCTTACTTTGACCCCTTGAGGAAAGTCACCAGTTGACTTCCATGCACTTCTTGAGTTGCGCCCGTGCACGGAAAAGAAGTACCCAGAGATTCGAGGAGGAGATATCCAGGTCCTTGCAGATTTCTTCCGCGTCCAGGCTTTCGCGTATGGCCCGCGCATCTGGAGAGAATCGCGAGGGCAAGGCGGGGAAAAGCCAAGGGGCCTCGCGGTCGGGTTGCGACCCAAACAGCAAGGGGGGCTTTCCCTCGAAGCTTGGGTCAAGTTCA
>CAJWET010000141.1 GCA_913031515.1 uncultured Acidimicrobiaceae bacterium
GCCGCACCGTTTCAGGACTCGCAAACGCCGGAGCCTTCTACTACCTCGACCTCTAGACATGCTAAAAACTTCACACCGAATTATTGCATGGAGTGTAATCTGGTTACTTACTTTCGGATGTCTACGTGCGACTTTGCTCGCTGCAGAAATATGCCCCACATCAACAAAGGAAGAACTCTATGATGCTGCAAATGAAGCAGCGACTTGGATAGCTGAAAATCAATCAGGAAATGGCCGTTATTTGTATGAAGTAGCAATTAGCGATGCAGGAAATCCTGTTATCACCGGCGGATACAACCTAGTCCGCCATGCTGGAACCACAATGGCCCTGTACCAGATAGTTGAAGCTGGTGAATTTCAATACTTAGCCGCCGCCGATGCAGGACTTGAATTTCTACTCGACCGTTCTGTCGGGAACAAAGAAATTCTCGCGGTTGCGGAAGGGTCAGCTAATGCGAAACTTGGGACAGCTTCCCTTCTTACAATTTCTTTGATCAAAAGAAGGTCAGCGACCGGAGATAGTAGATACGACAACGATCTTGAGAAGTTAGGAAACTTTATTATTGAAATGCAGAGAAGTGATGGAAGTATGTTGAACTTTTGGGAACAAGAGACAGGTTTGCCAGTCCCCAACGTGACTTCCTTGTACGCAACTGGTGAAGCTCTGTGGGCGCTTGCGAGCCTACATAATTTATTCCCAGATAAAGGTTGGGATCAAGCAGCATTTTTGACTTTAGATTACATCACAACCCAACGAGACGAAGATGAGAACGTTTGGCCAAAACCATGGGCTGATCAATGGGCTGCCTACAGCCTGAACGAAATGTCACAGTGGGGTTTAAGCAACGTTCACATTGACTACGCCAAACAGCTAGCCGCCCAGTTTGGAGTCGCAGTCAGATGGGAGTCGCAAAGAAATGGAGGCATAGATGGGCTAGTTCACTCTCCTGAACCGATAGCAGCTGGGCAAGGAACCTGGCTAGAAGCAATAGGGATGCTACATCAACTGGCGTTAGTTGATTCAAGACTGGAAGACCTCAGAGCACCTTTGCAAGATAGATTACTATGTGCCGCAGGAAGAATGCGTGTTAAGCAGGTGACAGGAACAGGAATTACCGAATTCGACGGTGGATGGTTCACCGGAGGAACTTCGCGGGTGGACGGGCAACAACATGCGCTAAGTGGGCTGATGTTCGCAGCCGCTTCCTTGGACAAATAATGGAGAAGATTCCTATGAGAACAAGAGAAGGACTTTGGTTATGAATAACACACTAATCGTCATCCTCTCATTAGCTGTCGCTGTAAACCCAGCTGTTCTTGGATGGAGCGGTCACCCACCTTCCACCAAAAGCAAGCGGCAGTACTTCATTATCTGCACGCTTTCATCTTGTGGCTTATTCGCTCTTGGATCATTGGCAGGTTTAATATTTAATATTCTTGAGATTTCAACACCTACATTTCGCTTAGGTGCAGCGCTCGTCATCGGGTTGAACAGTGGCAGATGGCTACTAGTTCCAAAATCTCGTCATATCAGCGGCAAATTAGATGTGGATCCGGCGCATGTTTTTCTCCATTTGTTCGGTCCCGCACCCGTCTTTGCTACTGTCGCTGGGGGCGGAGACGTCGGAATACTTCCTTTGTTACTTGCTTGCGTGATTTCACTAGCGCTCATGGGTCTAGTGACCATGACGCCAACTGCGATGGAGAAAGCCCGCAGTGCCATCATCCGCTTCTTTGGTGGTTCAGGAATTCTAATTGCGGTAATCATGGGTATCGATGCCGCAAGGACTGTTTAACCAGCTCGTTCAGCTATCTGGAAAGCTATGCGGTGTAAGTCACCTTTGAATTTCTCTACAGTTCGAAGTTTGATCTCCTCGAACCCCCGAACATCCATTGCCAGCGCCGCAAGATCGGAAATCAAGCTATAGTTCTCCTCTTGTAGATGCTCAAGAGCATCTACCAGCGAAGAAAGATACAGATCTCGAACCTCTCTTTCGATTTTCCTTACCTTTGCATATCCGAATAGATCAAATGGTGTACCTCGAAGAACCTTACCGTTAGCGAGTATTGCCATAAGTGGATAAGCGACGGCATACGGGATTTGAAGCTTATTTCGCATCCCCATGGCCCTCAAGAAAGGAGGATGGAGATGCCATTTCGCCTTACCTGTTGACCCATCTATCTGCAGCATCTCCGACTTCGTTTCCAAGTCCATAAACAGTCGGGCAACTTCGTATTCGTCTTTATAAGCGATTAACTTGTGTGAACCGCGTGCAACAATTTGGACCAATTCTTCAACAGACTCTTTGTGTGCAAGTGAACGAGATGCATCCATAGTCTTTCGTACTATGCCAAGAAAGTTTTCTGCGCAGCTTCTGTTTTGAAACCCGATGAGATCTCTACATAAAAAATTGAGCAATTCCTGAGTAGCGGCAGAGAGATCGAAGGATTCAATCTGAGTTGCAAGACTCTCGGGAAGTTTCACGAATTCGGCCACAGAGTCATTGTTAGAGACAGATTTTACATAGTCCTCCACATGAGCAGGGTCGTACATCCAGATTCTTCCCCACTGGAAAGCACAGATATTTTGTTGAGTCGCAACACCATTAAGATTGATCGCATCTTCAACGCATTCAGGTGAAACTGGTATTACTCCCTTTTGTACCGCGACGCCGAGAAGAAAAATATTTGCTGATGTTGCATCACCAAAGAGCTCCTCACATATGCGAGCAGCATTGACATACACATTTTCCTCTGCATTTGTGGCAGCAGCGACACGGTCTGATAAAGCTTCAGAGGTTGGCAATTGTTTGTCAGGTTTCCCAACCATTGCCCCCGTGGGAGTCGGCGAATCTGACGCAACGAGTACCGTATGACCGGACTTCGCAACATCAAGTGAAGTTTTGCTGGCTCCCACTAGTAGGTCAAACGCCAAAATAACATCAGCACTTCCCTCAGTTAGGAGATTCGAGGAGCGAGGCAAGTTTCTCGATAGGCGAATATCACTTACTACCGGTCCAGCTTTCTGCGATAATCCTGTTTGGTCTAACCCGCGGACTTCATATCCGTCAATCATTGCTGCGGTAGCTAATATTTGAGCTGTTGTTACGACCCCTGTGCCACCAATTCCAGCCATACGAAGATCAAGAGTTTGATGGGTGAAATATTTTCCTGGATTCGGGAGATCCCCAGAGTAACTTGGCATCATAACTTGACCATTCGAAGCGTGATCAGGTTTGGTTGTAACCGTAATAAAACTCGGACAATCTCCTTCTAAGCATGAGGCATCAAAATTGCATGAGCCCTGTTCTATAGATGTTTTAGGCCCTAGGACGGTTTCCTTTGTCTGGACCGAGAGGCAATTAGAGACTTCGCCACAATCCCCACATGCTTCACAAATTCGATGGTTTATAAGCACACGGAAATCTGGCTTCTCTACGATTCCCCGTTTGCGGTGCCTTCGCAATTGAGCGGCGCAGGATTGATCATGTATCAGGACTGTCACTCCATCAATTCCAGCTAAAGTTTCTTGCGCTTCGACTACACGGCTTCTATCCCAGACTTCAACACCATCTGGCATTGAAACTTTGTCATAGAGCGCAAGATCATCAGTCGTGACTAAAATTTTCCTTACGCCCTGCGCAACCATCACCCGTGCAACATCTGGAACACTCAGGACTCCTTTCGGATCCTGCCCGCCAGTCATGGCGATAGTACCGTTGTATAGAAGCTTAAAAGTGATCCTGCTCCCAGCCGCAATTGCCGAGGGAATCGTAAGCTGCCCAGAATGGAAATAGGTGCCGTCACCAATATTTTGAATAAAGTGGTTCCGATCAACGAAAGGTTCCATCCCTATCCATTGCATCCCTTCATTGCCCATAGCTGTAACACCAGCAATATTTCCAACACGTTCATCGTCCATTAGTAACACCATCGTGTGGCAACCGATACCTGCTCCGATGAGAGCGTCATCAGGAACTTTGGTACTTGTATTATGTGGACAGCCAGAACAGAAATAAGGACTTCTTTGGATCTTGAGGGGGATGAGGTTTCGCTTCTCTTCTTGCGGTTTTAGGGGTTCAAGCCGATCCGGAATCTTAAGGGATAGCCGCTCATAGATACCTGTGACCATTGTATTCGCATCAAGAATTCCATGATTGGGCATAAGTGTCCTCCCATCAGGGTGAGATTTCCCTAGCACTCTGGGTTGATGAGAGCTTCCATATAAAGCGTCTTTTACGAGCCATTCCGCTGTGGGGTTCTTCTCCTCTATGACAATGATTTCATCGAGATCTTTAGCAAAGTTTCGAATATTTTGCGGATCAAATGGTATTGGCAATTGGAGATGAAGAAGCCGAATACCTGCCGAAGCTATTTCTTGGGAAGT
>CAJWET010000142.1 GCA_913031515.1 uncultured Acidimicrobiaceae bacterium
CTGTTCCAGGCCGTTACGGCTTCCGCAGCTTTAACCAGATGGTACTAGTTTCATGCGAATAGAAGAAGACGATCTCGAGTGGGCGGTATCAAAGGGTGTGATTGGAAGACTGCAGGCCGATGCCTTATGGCAAGCCCTATCCGAGAGGGCCATCGCTCGCCCCCACTTTGGCTTAATTGTTGTCCTCTACTATTTTGGGGCCCTACTTGTCATAGGCGCCATGAGTTGGTTTATGACTAGTGCGTGGGAATCTTTCGGGGGTGGTGGAATTCTTCTGATCTCCGCCATCTATGCGGCCATATTCTTCGGGGTAGGCGCGATGCTATTCGACCGAGAGGGTCTCAGAATTCCAGGTGGACTGTTGGTGACCATAGGGGTGTGTATGACGCCGCTTGCAATTTATGGTCTACAACGTTGGCTGAACATATGGTTTTTTGATGATCCAGGAGAATATAGGTCTTTCCACCTCTGGATTAAAGGAGGTTGGTTCTTCATGGAGGCTGCGACAATCTGTGTTGGCTTTGTGGCTCTGCGATTTTTTCGATTCCCGTTCCTTACTGCGCCGATCGCGTTTGCGTTGTGGTATATGTCCATGGACTTGACCCCAATTATTTTCCAAGACGATGATTCCCTTTGGGAGAAGCGTACATTTGTCTCCTTGTGGTTTGGTTTGGCCATGATCGCCGGGAGCTATTTTGTCGACCGCCGAACCAAGGAAGATTATTCTTTCTGGGGCTATCTGTTTGGGAGCATCGCTTTCTGGGGAGGGATCTCGGTGTTGGGAGGTACGAATGAGATGTCGAACATCATTTACTTGCTAATTAATGTTTTGCTCATAGGCTTGTCGGTGTTTCTGCAAAGAAAAGTTTTCATCATCTTTGGAGCAATCGGTTCGATTGGATCTATCGGACACCTTGCATACGATGTATTCGCTAACTCTATTTGGTTCCCTTTTAGCCTTTCCATCGCCGGGGTTATTATTCTTTATGGCGGCGTCCTGTTGCATCGGCACGGAAGGAAAATTGAGGAAGGACTTACTTCCGTTATGCCCAACTGGATGAGAGACTTGCGTCCAAGTGTCAGGTAAAGTCCTATAAATAACTATTCTTGAATCTACTCAACTCACTGCGAGCCCAAAACCTCCTGTTGGGAGTCAATTCGAAAGTTGTCATAATCATACTATTAAGTAAGGGCACTCGAGACTGGTGTTGAACTGGTGACTTTCAAAGAAGGTCTTATCCCTTTTCCCCACTTCTGTGGAGATTTTGTTGGTGGAGCTTCGTTGCGCGTTTATGAATGAGGCAGAGAATACCCAATCGCCTTAGCATGTATAGGGAGGCCGATTTAAGCAGGGTAAACCCAATAACCACCGGATTGCTGCAGGATATGCAAGTAGGGCAAGGCATATGGGGATTCTTGTATCTAAGAATCCTTACCGTTGTAGTAGCTAAAGGTATGTGCTCGTAATGCCAAAATATTTGTGAGATCTGACTGTAAACAAATCCATCTCTCGTATTCTTTGATTGCAGCGGCATCAAGGAATAAGCCACTGTAAATCGTTTGTTTGACGTGTGTCGAGCCAACATGTTTAGATCTATCGATTCGAACGGTATCGTTGCCGGTTGCCTGGAACGTAGAGTCTCACCCTGTGGGGCTGAATCCTAATGGAAGCGTGCACGAGTATCGCCAGCCTTTATAGCAGTGGGATCTTGGCACACGAACTGCGTTTGTCTAGGGTAGATGACTCGTATCAGTGTATTTCAACGTCCGAGGGCAAGATCGAGAATTCTTATCTCACGCTACACCGTTCTGAACTAAAAAAGACATTAAGTTTGTTGGATGGCGGCTGGGAGACAGAAATCAAGCAAGCTGTACTCCGTTAGCCTTAGTTTGGACAGGATCGTGTGATTGCCTAAGAGACGGTTATAGTTAATCGTTAACCAAATGCTTTTTCTTGATCAAGTTTTTGATGATTTTTTCATTTGAACTATGGCAAATCACTGATTGGTTCTCATGGTCATAAATCACTATGTTCAGAGGACTCTTTCTAAGCAACAGACAAGGAGGATGCTGTGATTGAAGAATTCAAAAAGTTCATTATGCGAGGAAATGTTATTGATTTGGCCGTAGGGATCATCATTGGTGTGGCCTTCACGGCGATCGTAAAATCGATAGTCGGAGATTTGATCAATCCTATTGTTAGTCTCTTTCTAGGAGGGGTAGATCTTTCTGGCCTGTTTGTTCCACTTAGCAAAGCTGAGTATGCCTCTCTGGCTGATGCCGAAGCGGCTGGCATCGGGGTTTTTGCTTATGGCCGCTTTTTGATGGCAGTGGTCAATTTCATCATCATTGGGGTGGTATTATTCGCCTTTGTAAAGATGATCAATGAGCTTCGAAACAAAACTGAATCTGCTCCAGATTCTTCGCCTGTACCAAAAGGTCCGACGACAGAGGAATTGCTGGTCGAGATACGTGATCTACTGAAACATTCCCAAAAGGCGTAGTTATGTTCTATCTACCTACGTAGATCAACGGTGCGTCGATAGGTTAGCCAGATACAGTTCAGCCAACACTTACCAGAACAGGAATATCAGGATCAAAGGAGGTTAATTTGTAGATTGATAGGCTGGATGGTCTTTATGAGAAGTGATCAATGGTCCCAAAATAAGAATGTCTCGGGCTTGGTCGGCCGTAGGTTTGCACTGTTCCAGTTGTATACATTAGATATTTGCTTTTTCGGTGTTGTGTTTTCCCTGCAAAAGGTGTCGACCTAAGAGTCGTATGTCGTATAGAGTAACGGCGCATAGCGTTCAGGGGGGCTGAACGCCTCATTCCATATTTTGGTACACTTCGTCTTATGCAATAAGAGAAACCAAGTCAGCCCACGATGCGAGGCACTTTTCGACTGCAAATCTGCAGGATAATGACTCTGATTTTGGCGCTGCTGATTGTGTCGCAGCCCATGCCTGTCCTGGGTCAAGAGATTGGTGAACCAGAAGCCGAGATTCTGGGATTGACTTATACAGAGCTTGCTATTGTCGGTACTGCAGCGATCTCTCTTGGTGTGACCGGTTATGGTCTTTTCGTTCTTGCGACAGGTGCAGATTCGGTTGCAGGAGTGCTTGCAACGGTTGTAGCATTGGAGGCCGCATCGCTGGCGATTCTGGCAGGGTTAGGACTGAAGGCTGGCGCCATCGGTGGTGCTCTCTATCTGTTGCCGCCAGATGACCAAGAGCAGTTCGAAGATAGCGGAGCGGTCAAGATTCCAGTCATTCTTTAGCTTGGCTTCGGGATCAGTAGGCAAGGCCTAAATTACGCTGCCGCTCCGCACTGAGGTATCGGCTGCGGGTGCCGGTCGACCTTCGATAGGCTCGTAATTCCACCCATAATGGATCTGAGTTTCTCTTTGCTTTTCAGTTGGATAAGTTGTATGTATAAATTTCTGAATCTTGTTAGTTCGGTGATTTCTTTTTGGGAGTTACTACGCAAAATAGGACCGTTGGCTTAGCTTTCCGCTCGGCCGGCTTCAGTTCTCATCATACCTGCTAATATTCACTGCATAGGGTTTTTCGCTAAGATTCATAAGACAACTGAGTACTGGAAGATATTGAGTGTACTTCGCAATATGATTAACACCGTGCGTAATATTATTTTCCTCCTGTTTTGCTGTGCCCTGACTTCACAGGTATTGGCGCATGAAGGGCATACCCATGGTGAGAAGGATCTCGAGGAAGAAGGTTCTGAGGAAGTGGACCATAGTTCGGCAATCGCACCGCGTGTTGAATCCCGCGTCGGTGACCAGCAGCTTCTCGCTATTTATTCTGGAGGAAGACATGAAGGTCATAATCATGGTGAGGAAGCTCATGGGTCGGATTCAGCCGAGGTTTCGGAATCCAGACTCATAGTTTTTCTTGAAGATTACGCTACTGCTGAACCAACTGTGGGAGCCGAGCTAGAAGCATCGGTCAATTTTGTTCCATATGAACTGACTGAAGCTGCGCCCGGTGTTTATGTCAGTGAAGATCTATTTCTAGGTCCTGGCCAGCATGAAATTGAGATCAGTTATGTTATCCGGAATACTGAGAACGCCGTGACACTGATACTCCGAATTCCAGAATCAGAGACTCCGAATGAGCCGATGGCAACGGAGCAGTACCTGGTGGGTGTCCCAGGCTGGGTCTTGATCGTAACTTGTCTGGTTCTTTACTTGATCGGGGCGATTGTATTGACCAAGCGCCCATTTCCTAGAGACCTGCCTGCCAGGCCTCAGGTCAACCAGGGCACGTGAAGGCACAGGGTTAAGCCCCTGTATCGCTTGTGAGCAATTGTGCGTTGACCTTT
>CAJWET010000143.1 GCA_913031515.1 uncultured Acidimicrobiaceae bacterium
CTGGTATCGAACTATTTTATGAGAATGCTTTACGAGGCACCCCAGGCCGAAAAACCGTTGTTGTAGACAAGTTCAATAACATTCTTGAGATCATAGATGAGGTTCCGGCACGGGCAGGAAGCGATGTCCAGCTAACTATCGATATTGACCTTCAAGCAATGGCAGAAAAATATCTGAAGGACGGACTAGACGCCGCTCGACAACAACCAACGAAATTCGAAGAAGAAGGAGTGATTATCTATGAGGCTCCTGCCGGTGCCATGGTCGTGATGAACCCTCAAAATGGCTCAATGCTTGCTATGGCTTCATACCCAACCTATGACCCCGAGTTGTTTGTATCGGGAATCAGCCAAGACGAATTCGATGATCTCATTGATCCTGGGAACAACCTCCCACTTCTGAATAGAGCAATTCAAGGAACTTATCCACCGGGATCAACATTTAAACCATTTACAGCATACGCAGCCTTAGATACAGGTTTGATAGGTTCTAGGGGAATACTCGGTGTGAATTCGTTGTACTTAGATGAAGGAACGTTTACTATTCCAACTTGCGAGGGTGGTACATGCGTATTTCAAAATGCTGGTGGATTGCCAAACGGTGAAGTTGACCTTCGTCTAGCGCTTACGTACTCTTCCGACGTTTATTTCTACAATCTTGCGACACATTTCGATATTCTTCCCGGCTTTGATTTGGAGTCACCTCAAGAAGCTGCGAAATACTTCGGGTTTGGTTCACCGAGTGGAATTACATTAGCCAATGAGAATGGCGGCCGAATGCCGACCCCAGATTCTAGACGAGAAGCGTATAGGCAGAATCCAGAGGCGTTTTTGACTGATAAGTGGCTTACAGGGGACACTCTCAATACAGCAATAGGGCAGGGCGATGTTCTAGCCACACCCCTGCAGCTCGCGAATGCGTACTCTGCGCTTGTCAATGGTGGTACCTTGTACGCCCCAAATGTCGGCCTACGAAGTCTTAATCCAGTCACCGGCGAGACCGAAATTGATTTCCAACCGAGAGTAACTAGAGAACTTTATCTTCCCGATGTATTTACCCAACCAATTAATGATGGACTGGCGGGAGTCACTACCTGGAGGCGAAGCGATAATGGTCAAGAGGGGACCGCCTACTCTGCTTTTTTGAATTTTCCACATGATGACTGGCCAGTTTCTGGGAAGACAGGTACTTCTGAGAAACAAACCACAGGAGAACTCACTGCTGACTATGCCCTCTTCGTTGGGTGGGGTCCGAACCCTAACCCCGAATATGTAGCGGTTGTGATACTAGAGGAATCTGGCTTTGGGGGTGCTGTTGCCGCACCGGTAGTTAGACGCTATTTTGAACAAATTGCCTATGGGGTTGTTCCGCGTTTCTTAAGTCGCGCTGAAGCAGATGAAGTGGCTCGCCAGCAAGCCAAAGAGCTTCAACAACAACAACCTTCCAGCGATCTTGAAGCAATGGCAGAAAATAGGTATATGACGTCGGGAATCCAGTATGAGTGATCTTGGTTGGCAGAGAAGGCGAACATCATTGAACCCTACAGGAAGCCCGATATCTCCTTGGCTCCATATAGATCTCGCACTGGTGTTGAGTTGTCTGGCGCTGGGGATTACAGGTGTCTTTATGGTATATAGCGCTACAAGAGGAAGTGACCCGACGTTGTATGACCGGAACTTCATGTCCCGCCATACGCTCTTTGTAGTGGTTGGAACGCTTTCCATGCTAGTAACGGCATCAATACCCTACAGGCGCCTTAGAGATTTAGTTCCTATCGCATTCTGGGGGTCGTCCCTTTTGCTTCTTCTTGTTCTGACCCCCCTCGGTGTAGAGCGAAATGGGACTCGAGCATGGTTCGAATTTGGCCAATTTCAACTCCAGCCTTCAGAACTTTGCAAGGTTGCATTTATCTTTGCGCTAGCGAGTTACCTTGAGCGCTTCAATGGAAATCTAGGTCAAAAAGAAATCTTGAATGCTCTATTTCTTACTACTATCCCTCTTGGACTCATTCTCCTAGAAACAGACGTCGGTTCTGCACTCGTGTTTGTTGCTGTCACAATGGGCATGCTATTAGTTGGTGGGGCGCAAACGAGGCACATTCTCTTGATGACCTTGACGGGCGTTATAGGAATCGTAGTTATTTGGAGTACAGGATTACTCCAGGATTACCAGAGGGATAGATTAACGTCTTTTATTGACCCTGCTTCAAGTCAAACAGAAGCTGCATACCAACAAACACAAGCTCAAATAGCAATAGGATCAGGTGGGTTACGAGGCCAAGGGTTTGGACAGGGGCAACAAACTCGCGGAGAATTTGTTCCCGAGCAGCATACGGACTTTCTTTTTTCGGTTGTCGGAGAGGAACTAGGCTTTGTCGGGGCTATAGCTATTTTAGGATTATTCGGTATAGTAATTTGGCGTTGCTGGAGGACCGCGAAAAAATCAGCTGACTTATTGGGTACGTTAATCTGCGTAGGTGTTTTAACCATGGTTGTTTTCCAAATGTTCCAATCAGTCGGGATGACATTAGGAATTATGCCTATTACCGGAATTCCTTTACCCTTCGTCTCCTATGGTGGTTCATCGACCCTCTCGTGCTTCATTGCCGTTGGCCTCGTCTTGAATGTTCATATGCGGAGGTATGAGGTTGCCCGATGAAGCTTCTATATCCGACATTGAACTAGAATTTGGAAAAGGATGAACAAACCCGCATGACCTCCCTTTGGCCTAAATTAGAAGAATTGCTGATCAATGTGGAAAAACCTGCACGCTACATCGGATTGGAGCGAGGGGCACTCCAGCCACCACATGAGGCGGATAGCGTAGCTTGGCTCTTGACATATCCGGACGTATACGAAGTCGGATTTCCAAACCAAGGACTGCAAATTCTATATGAAATTATTAACGAGATGCCAACAGGTGAAGCAGAACGTGCGTACGCTCCATGGGTTGACCTCGAAAAGATACTACGCGAAAAAGGTATCCCACTCTTTAGCGTTGACACTCACCGTCCAGCACACGAGTTCGATGTAATCGCTTTCAATTTATCCTCGGAACTCGTGTACACGAATGTCTTGAATTGTATAGATTTGGCAGGTATCCCGTTACGTTCAAAACATCGCAATCTTGAGCACCCTTTGGTTGCTGCTGGCGGCCATTGCACCTACAACCCTGAACCGCTAGCGGAATTCATTGATTTTTTTGTGCTTGGCGATGGCGAAGAAGTGATATCAGAATTAACAGACATTATTTCCTGTTGGAAGGGGACAAAGAAGGAACCCAAAAGCCGGTACGAGCTGCTACGTAGATTGTCAGAAATTGAAGGGGTGTACGTGCCGGCACTATACACCATCACAAACGATGAAAAAGGGCACCAAACGCTAGCGCCTAAACACGATGGAGTTCCCAAAATAATCGAAAAGCGAACAATCGCGAACTTAGACGACTGGCCATACCCGAAAACTCAACTCGTACCAATTACTGAAGTAGTCCACGACCGGTTAAATGTAGAAGTGTTCAGAGGCTGTACAAGAGGTTGCCGATTTTGCCAAGCCGGAATGATAACCCGACCTGTCCGTGAACGTTCCCTTGACCAAGTTCGAACAATGGTCTCAACGGGTCTTAGGCGGACTGGATATGACCAGGTTGCGTTAACGTCCTTGTCAACTGCAGATTATAGCCACATCGAAAAAGCGGTGGCTTCAGTCGGAGAGGACCCGTTATCCTGTGGCCAGACGAGCGTCTCATTGCCTTCACTAAGAGTAGACGCATTTACGGTCGGTATAGCTGCGACTATCCAAGGGGTAAAGCGAACAGGACTGACTTTTGCGCCTGAAGCCGGAACTTGGAGAATGCGTCAAGTAATAAACAAACTAATAACCGAAGAAGACCTTTATGGAGCAGTTGAGTCGGCGTTCTCACAAGGGTGGCGACGAGTTAAGTTGTATTTTCTCATTGGGTTACCTACAGAAACTGATGAAGACACTCTAGGTATCGCTGACTTAGCAAAGAATTGTGTGGAAATTGGAAGAAAGTACACGAAGAATGCTTCAGTTACAGTCAGCGTTGGAGGCTTTGTTCCAAAGCCATTCACTCCCTTTCAATGGTTTGGGCAGAACACCACTTCTGAACTTCAGAGAAAAGTCAACTTAGTAAAGGATGCCACGAGCCGCATGCGCGGAGTCCAATTAAAATGGCACGACCCAAAGGCGACAGTTATCGAAGGAGTTTTAAGCCGAGGTGATAGAGCATTAGCCGACCTTATTGAAGAAGTGTGGAATGCAGGCGGAACTTTCCAAGAGTGGAGTGAGC
>CAJWET010000144.1 GCA_913031515.1 uncultured Acidimicrobiaceae bacterium
GCCCGATAATTCGGCGCTTGTTCTTTAAGCGAATCATTAATCAGCCATTTGGTTCATCTGGTCCAAAAACTGACCAAAGCACAACTGGCTTTCGCAACGGGTCATTCATGCGTATCCAAGACAGAGATATTGAAATTGTTGATTTACGAAGAGAAGATGATATCCCTCCTGACCACCCCTCATTGGAGAACTAACCCCTATGGTAAAGAACGGTAGATTTACCCTTAGCGAAGACGAAGAGCAAGAATTAGGACCTGAGCCTATTGTCCCCGGTGTTGCCCGAGCTTTGAGTCCCCTAGTTCGCCGAATTCTAGGTTTAAATCCGAGCCTCAGGACTTCGTATGGAACTAATACGTATCTAGTAGGTATTGACGAGATAGTCGTTATTGACCCTGGCCCGGAAAATAGTTCTCATTTGGATTCTGTTGTCGGATGTGAAGGTGATCGGATTCGTTGGGTGACGACAACATGCTCTGGCCCAGCTCACGCTGGTGGAGTGGACGCGATGATTGAACGTACGGGAGCTGAATGGTTCGACCCCAAAGATGGGAATACGATTCTTGGAACTGAATTTCGTTTAACTGCCCATGAAATGATCGGACCGACCGCAGATCACCATACCTTCTTATTAGAAGAAGAACGAACACTAATCTGTGGTCAATTGATTGCCGAGGAATGGGCTGTCCCGCTTGTCGCCGGGGAGGCTGATCTTTTACTGACGTTAGAAAGTATCAACAAGGCCGCAAAAATGCGTCTGCGTCGAATTGCACCCGCCTTCGGACACGTTGTTGAAGACCCTAAAGAAGCTATTGCCGCGACGTTGGAACGTTATTCAACGACAGATGAACTGATTGTTAAGGCCCTGAAAGGTGGTGCTTCAAGTTCAGAGGAAGTAGCAGCAACACAATTTTCTAATGTCGATGACCCTGCGGAGGTCGATCTCCTAATTAGCAACATTGAAGTGCATTTAGAAAAACTCGCGTCTGAAAAAATAGTCAAACAGTTGAAATCTGGATGGAAGGTACGTTAAACCGATCGAAGGCTTTATTTGTTTAGATCGACGGCGGTTTCCTGCTCTATGAAAGCAGTGCAGTCGTCAATTTTATTCAGGGGTACAGCATCAGCGACAATCACGTCAACAATTTGATTCAGCGCTTGAGAAGCTTGACCCTCACTGAGGATGACTGGATTTCCCTGATCGGACCCCCTACTAACATTCTCGTCAATAGGTATCGACCCTAGGAGAGGAACCCCTAGCTCTCCCGCAAGTTTGCTTCCCCCGCCCTCGCCGAAGATATGATATTTCTCCCCTTGTTCATTAATGAAATAAGACATATTTTCAATTACCCCGGCAATGCGCAAATAGTAGCTTCTTGCCATATTTGCTACTCTGGCTGCCACATTTTGGACTGTTGTTGATGGTGTGGTAACGACAATCATGTCTGAACGAGGGAGC
Organism: uncultured Acidimicrobiaceae bacterium; assembly: GCA_913031515.1. Lineage (GTDB taxonomy): Bacteria > Actinomycetota > Acidimicrobiia > Acidimicrobiales > UBA8592 > UBA8592. The sequence goes on from CAJWET010000144.1 coordinate 1,457, forward strand.
ATCTTTGCCAGCCCCATCTGAACGTCGCCAGTACCAGGTGGCATATCAATGATTAAGTAATCGAGATGCCCCCACTCGACATCTTCGAGAAAGTGTCGGACTGCCCGATTGAGGATAAGGCCTCGCCAGTTCAAGGAGGAAGAGTCCTCATCGATGAGGAAACCCATTGAGACAATTTTGAGAATCCCTGATCCGGCTTGTTTCTCGATAGGTTTAATCCTTCTTGTTGCTTGGTCTCCTTCTAAACGGCCGGTGAGGCCAAGCATTTGCGGGATAGAGAATCCCCATATGTCAGCATCGAGTACCCCCACTGTGAAGCCACGTTCGGCAAGACCTGAAGCAATATTTGCGCTCACGGAAGACTTCCCGACTCCTCCTTTCCCGGAAGCGATCATGATCGATTTCGCTGTTCTTGGAATTTGGGTCACTGCCTCTTCTTGCGAAATATTTAGTCTGGCTCGCGCCATAACTTCAGATTTCTCTTCTTGAGAAAGTTCTGTCCAGTCGATTTTGACGGTATCGATTTCTGGAATGTGGGTGAGTTTGGAACGTATATCCCTCTGGATCTGTGCGCGAAGAGGGCACCCTGCGGTTGTAAGCGCCACAGTAACGACGACATGGCCGTTATCGTGATGCTGAACCGCTTTTACCATCCCCAAATCTACAATGTCTGATCCAAGTTCGGGGTCCACAACACCTTGAAGTTGGTTCAATACTTTCGATTCGACTTCAGAAAGGCCTGATAAGTCCATATAGAAATAGTATCTTGAAAAATTTCATCCGTTCACCCTTCTCTAATAACAAGATCTGCAATATAATGATTCAAGAGATTTCCATTCAGGAGAGAAACGATGATAACCCTTACTGATGCCGCTACAACCAAAGTTGACGAACTCATAAAAGAAGAAGCTGAAGATGATCTTGCTTTGCGAGTCGCTGTTCGACCTGGGGGCTGTTCAGGTTTCAGTTATGAAATGTTCTTTGATACTGATATAGCTGATGATGACCAGACAGTTAACTACGGTGATGTCAAAATAGTTGTTGACCTATCAAGTTCTATGCTTCTCGACGGAGCAACATTGGATTACAAAGATGGTCTAGACCAGTCTGGTTTTAGTATCGACAACCCAAATGCGCAAAAGACCTGTGGTTGCGGCCAGAGTTTTAGTTAAAACAACCTATCTAGTCCATCTGGTTAGACGATCGATTCTAATGCTTCTCTGATTTCTCTTTTATCAAAAGCATAATCGAGTCTCGTTTTCACCTTGTTTTTACTATCAGCGACAATTAAAGATGGTTCAAAGTCCATTCCATAAGTCCGAACGACTGGTGCTATCAATCCTTGGATATCTTTGCCTTCAGCAATTTTCCTCGGTTGTGTATATACCTCGGCATGGATTACATCCCAGTCCGGATCGGTCGGAAGTTCTATCAAGAGTTCAAGTACTGGACCACAGATACTCGTTTGGCAGAATCCTGGTGTTGAGACCATAAGGACTGTTGGGCGATTATTGCTGACTGCTTCTGAGAGGTTTTTTTGGTGAAATGGGCAAGGTTCATAACGTGTACAGAGTGGGTCGAAATCAGCTGTATTCGTGAAGGTAGGTGTATCAACAAGCCGCATGTTTTCTCCAACTTGAATTAAATTTGTCTCATCTTTTCCCACAACGCGAAATTCAACAATCTGCTCTGATCCGTTGATGGCTACTTTCAGCTGGCATGTGCCCTTGTTTGCTTCAGCAATTTCAAATTCCAAGAGGAAGTAAGGAGTGGGGATTCCTTCGTTGTGCTGGCGTAAATTAACCGTTGTAGGTGAACCTGTAGGGGGTATCAGCTGACCTACAAGTTCAGTTGGGAGATCATTCACAATAGGGAGCCCGTTTGAACCATACAAAAAGAATGGAGCACGCTGCGGTTTGCCAGCAACAAGTGTAGAAGGCATCGTGAAACCATCAGCAAAACCTGGTTGCATGAACCGGATGTCATCAATGGGAGTATCTGTACCTGAGTTCTTGACTTGCTGTCTTGAACAAGAGGAAAGCAAGAAAACGGATCCGGCTCCAGCTATAAAAGCCCTTCTGGGAATAGAACGTCTTTGAAGTTCAGAACGGAAGCGAACCATGAAACTAAACGTAACTCCTAACTGGCAAAGGGGCACAGTTATGTGCTTCTATCCATAACTAGATTAAACATTCACGAGTATTCTGTACCTATGGAACAAACAGCCGGACCATACACGCCTATAACAAGGTCAGGAGATTGGCTAGTTGTATCTGGGCAAATTGGTCACCTTGATGGCGTTCTCGTCGGAGGTGGACTTGAGCCGCAACTAAGGCAACTGTTTGTCAATCTTCGACGTCTGCTAGCCAGTGAAGATGCTAACTTGCACAATATTGTCAAGACAACCGTTTTTTTAACTGACATAACGGATTATGACCTAATGAATGAAATATATATCCAAGAATTTCAGAATCACCGTCCCTCAAGGTCAGCCGTAGCTGTAGCAGCGCTTCCTCTTGGTGCCATTGTAGAAATTGAAGCGTGGGCTAGAACCTGAATTAAACTAGAATCTAAGGAGAAGTTATGACTGGGACTGTAATTATCATCGTTTTACTACTAGTAGTAGTTCCTGTAGCAATTATCATGAGCGGACTTTTAGCGTCTGGTGTTTTAGGTCAGCTTTTACAAAAAGATGTTGATAGTAACCATGAGGGTTCGGAACTTTTTGAAATCAGTCAAAAAGACTTTACTGAGTAGCTCTGCAGAATCGGATTATTGGATTTTCC
>CAJWET010000145.1 GCA_913031515.1 uncultured Acidimicrobiaceae bacterium
TGGGAAAGACCATTATTGTTAGCTTACGAAATAAACGGACTTCCTCCGGTCTTTCGAAGTGCAACGAACACTTGGAATCTCGCCCCGCACACCGATGGAACAGAAATTAGATTAGCGATAGAAATTCTGCCCAAGAGGCGCCCCGCAACTCCAATCGCTGCCCTAGCGTGCATTGGCGTGAGTCGCTTCAACTACAGAATGCTTGCAGACCTTAAGGATTTTCTGGAAAAATGAAAAACCCCCTTGACGATCATCGAGAAGAGTTATCAATTCTTACTTCGCGCTTAGTTCAATTGGAATCAGGTTCGGAAAAACTATGAATCGCCCCGACGTGATAATTATCATGACCGATGAAGAACGAGCGATCCCTTCATACGAAGATTCGGATCTTCTTGAATGGCGGGAGAATGTTCTACAGGGTCGCCGATGGTTTAAAGAAAATAGCGTCTCCTTCGAACGCCATTACACTGGGTCTCTCGCTTGCGTCCCTAGTCGCCCAACACTTTTCACTGGACAGTATCCAGATGTGCACGGAGTTACACAAACTGATGGCTTAGGCAAGGAAGCTTCGGACTCGCGCATGCGCTGGTTGATCGCAGATGAAGTTCCGACAATTGGACATTGGTTCCGTGCAGCCGGTTATGACACGCACTATGACGGGAAATGGCACATAAGCCATGCAGATCTCATCGACTCTGAAACAGGAGAACCTCTAGCGACAAACACTTCCATCGGAGAAATAATCCCTACTGCAGTAGATCGTTACCTCTCTGCGAATCCCCTTGACCCATATGGATTCTCTGGTTGGGTTGGACCTGAACCACATGGCGGTCTTCTTGAGAACTCTGGTTTCGTTCGAGACCCCTTGATAGCTGATCGGGTTGTTGATTGGCTCGAAGAAAGATACAAACAAAGGTCGCTCGGCAACCATGAAGCATTGAAGCCCTTTCTACTAGTTGTGAGTTTCGTAAACCCACATGACATAGTACTTTTCCCAGCTTGGCGCCGTCCGGAGATCAATCCATTGGAACCATCAGATCTTGAACCACCTGAAGTGGCCGCTCCACCTACACGATTTGAAGACCTTTCTTCTAAACCTGCGGCCCAAATAGCTTATAAGTACTCATATTACTCGGGCTACGGCCCCCAAAAAGCGGTGCAAAGGATATACGAGTCCAATGAACAAGAGTACAGAAACCTTTATTACCGTCTTCATCTTGAGGTTGATGGCCCGCTGGATCGGGTGCGAAAAGCTATAGGTTCGGACCTATCAAGAGAAAAGATCGTGTTCCGGACTTCTGATCACGGGGACCTACTTGGCGCACACGGTGGCTTACATCAAAAATGGTTTAACCTTTATGACGAAGCTTGTAGGGTCCCGTTTGAAATCGTCAGGTTGAACGGAGAAAAACTTCAACCGAAATCCATTACAAATATTCCCACTTCTCATGTTGATCTAATCCCCACTGCAATGTCATTAGCGGGACTTAATGAAAAAGAAATCTTACCTAGGCTAGCTCCCCATTTCTCTGAATTGCATCCTCTCCCAGGTAAGGATTTATCTCCGCTTCTAGAGAACCCAAATGCGAGTGGATTACAAAATCGCGCCGTTTATTTCATGACCAGAGACAACATCCTTGAGGGTGACACTCTTGCTTCGGCAATGGCACGTCGTTTCGGCCAAGGTGAGAATCCTCCTCGTCCCATGAAGATTCAAGTTCCTCCACATGTAGCAACTAATTTTGAAGGAATAGTTTCAGAGGTAGATGGATCACTGTGGAAAATAACCAGAGTTTTTGACGATCCCGCAACGTGGTCGCAACCACATGTTGCTCACCTTGCATCAAGTGGGCCAACAGGTAATACATACCGCACTGAACCACTTCCCGATCAATGGGAACTATACGATCTAACCAATGACCCCATTGAGGAAAACAATCTTTGGGATGACCCATCAACGGTAGAAATTTTTGAATACCTCAGTAACCAGTTACGTGAAGAAGCAAAAAGGGTCGTGCCCAGAAGGAACAATCCAAGACCCTACGCTAAGAGGAAGCCACCTGCTGCCCAAATTCAATCGCAGAAACCTCCGCCGCCGGCTCGAGCCCTTAGGTCTCTTATCCAACGTGTGGGTATGCATCCGAAGGATTTAGAGAATTTTGAAGGAGATCTTTCGGGAAAACGAGCCTTGATCGTGTGCACTAACACGGCCTGGCTAGATGAAGGGAAACCAACAGGTTTGTTCGCTTCTGAAATGACTGTTCCTTACTACCTTTTCCTTGATTCAGGAATCGAAGTCGATCTAGCTAGTCCACTGGGAGGCGAAATTCCTATCGACCCCATATCGTTCCGACCTGTCATTCGTTCTCATCATGATGACCGTTTCCTGAAAGATAACCTCTTACAAGAAAAGGTTATGAACTCAAAGGCAATATCCGATACCAATGTTGATATCTATGATGTTATTTACTTCGCTGGTGGTTGGGGTGCTGCTTTTGATTTAGGTTTTTCTGAAACGATTGGCGAAAAAGTTACGGAAGCGAATGCTAAGGGGAAAATTTTGGGTGGTGTCTGTCATGGCCCTCTCGGTTTTTTAAAGGCTCTCGGTGTTGATGGGAAACCGTTGGTTCAGGGTCGGAGAGTAACTGCAGTGACAGATAAGCAAGTCAGGGAATTACGCATTAATACAACTCCCCATCATCCAGAGACTGAGCTCCGTCGTCTAGATGCTGATTTTCGTTGTAGTCACCGATTTCGCGATCCCTTTGCTAACCATTGGGAAGTTGATGGCAATCTGGTTACTGGGCAAAACCAAAATGCAGCCCCCATGGTTGCTCGCGAAATAATGAACCTCATCTTTGAATCTTGATGGTGAGGACCAATTCAAAAGAAGTTGAAGATACAAAGACTCTTGTGATATCTGGTTCAGTCATCTGTTGAGTTTTGGGCGCCTTCTTGAATTGCTGAAACAACTGTGGCATCAGCCAAAGTAGTGGTATCTCCAAGGTCTCGACCTTCGGCAACATCTCGTAGTAAACGACGCATAATTTTTCCAGAACGAGTTTTAGGTAAGTCAGGGACAAGAAAAACAGCTTTAGGTCGAGCTATAGGGCCGAGCTTTGTCGCAACGTGAATTCGTATTTCTTCACGAAGATCTTCTGTGGGGTCAAAACCACCACGGAGAATCGCATAGCCGATGATTGCCTGACCTGTGGTTTCATCGGCTGCTCCAACTACTGCCGCTTCAGCGACGCATTGGTGGTCAACCAATGCAGATTCAACTTCGGCAGTTGAGATCCTGTGGCCAGAAACATTCATCACATCGTCAACACGACCGAGAAGCCACAAGTATCCATCCTCGTCTATCTTTGCTCCATCTCCTGCAAAGTAACGACCTTCATAGGTACTCCAATAGGTATCTAGATATCGCTGAGGATCACCCCAGATTCCCCTCAGCATCGAAGGCCAAGGGTGAGTAATAGTGAGATATCCGCCCCCTTGTGACACTTTATTTCCGCCGTCATCAACAATCTCGGCGAAAATCCCGGGAATAGCAAAACAAGCTGACCCGGGCTTCGTCGTTGTAACGCCTGGAAGGGGGGTAATCATGTTGCCACCAGTTTCTGTCTGCCACCATGTGTCAACAATGGGCGTTCGTGAATTTCCTATATTTTCGTGGTACCACATCCAGGCTTCTGGATTTATCGGCTCCCCAACCGTGCCTAGCACACGAAGGCTTGAAAGGTCATGCCTGTTAACTTCAGCACTGCCCCATTTCATAAAAGTTCGGATTGCTGTCGGCGCCGTGTAGAGCTGAGTCACACCATACCGCTCAATGATGTCCCATAGCCGGTCTTTCGGCCATGTCGACCTGTCGTCTGAGTCTCTCAGCTCTTGCCGTGGGGTATCCGGTGTCCCCTCGTACATAACCGAGGTGCAACCATTTGCCAGTGGCCCATAAACAATATAGCTATGCCCAGTAACCCAACCGATATCAGCGGCGCACCAATACACATCAGTTTCTGGATGCAGGTCAAATACGTATTTATGTGTAAACGCCACCTGTGTGAGGTACCCGCCTGATGTATGCATTATTCCTTTTGGCTTTGCCGTAGTGCCTGATGTGTACAGCAAATATAGAAGTTGTTCACTATCCATAGGAAAGGCAGGGCAACTATCAGAAGCGTTCTCCA
>CAJWET010000146.1 GCA_913031515.1 uncultured Acidimicrobiaceae bacterium
TAATTCGGTCTTTCGGACGGCCGACTATTGCCTTTTTTCCCTTTACGACTACTGGCCGTTGTAAAAGTTGCTTATGTTTGACAAGAATTTCAACAACATTATCTGGGTTGCCTACATAATCTTCAGGCGACAATTCAAGTTTTTTAAACATCGAGTCCTTTCGGACCAGATCCTCAACAGGGTCTTCGAGTCCATTTACAATAGCCCGAAGAGTTTTCTCGTTGGGGGGCTCTTTTATGTACAGCACAACATTGTATTCAACGCCCATTTCCTCAGCGACCGCCAAGGCATTACGTGAAGAACCTCAATGAGGATTGTGGTAGATCGTTACGTTTGCCATTTTGCACTTCCCTTAATCATGTTGTAAGTCAAACTTACGGTGATTTATTTCTTAGTTTCACTTTCCATACAATCATTCCTACCATCTTTACGCCAAATCTCAGCTACGTCCCACATTTTTTTCACAGCTTGTTTCAGCTCTACCAATGTTCCATCATTTCGAATGACAAAGTCGGCTACTTCGCGCCGCTCTTCGTCCGAGGCTTGTGAGTCGAAACGCTTATATATTTCATCTCTTGTCAACTCACGCTTTTCCAGACGCCTTACCCTTTGATCTCGTGATGACTCGACCACAACCACTTTGTGATACATGGGAACCTCTCCGTCGTATGCCAGTTCTTTTTCGACAAGTATTGCCATGTCTAAGACGATCGTCTGTGATCTTTGTTCCAAAATCCGAGATTTCAGTATCCTATTTATTACTGGATGGCTTATCGCTTCTAACGCTTCAAGTTCTTTCGAATCGGAAAAAACAATATTTCCAAGCTTTTCTCTATCCACCGATCCATCTCCCGCAAGAACATCGCTACCAAAATGGCTTACAACCTGCTCTTTCACCAGATTATCTATTTTGAACAGATCTCTACCTATTTGGTCAACGTCAACAACGTCTGCCCCATAACTTTCCAATATTTCTGCGATGGTTGTCTTTCCGGCGCCAATACCGCCGGTTAATCCAATAACCAAGGAGATCATTTCGGCGTAAATCCTATATGTAACTCACGTAAGGCACGAAGGCAGAAATTCGGATGATGGCGAAAATCATTCTTTCCGTCGAGAAACCACATGTCATCAATGCGGTCTACAAGAGTCTTAAAACTAAAAAACAGCTCTCTTCGAGCCAAAGGGGCTCCCATGCAGTAATGCACTCCAAATCCGAAGGCAAGATGTTGTCGGGAATTCGTCCGTTCCAAATCTAGTTTTCTTGGTTCATCAAAAACACTGTCATCTAAATTCGCTGATGCGTAGCGAATATTGATTGTTGAACCTTTAGGTATATCAACTCCATGAAGCGTTACATCTGTCGATGTTTCCCTAAATAACCCTTGCACGGGGCCTTCCAATCTGAGTATCTCTTCAACTAGTACAGGAAGATATTTTTCTGGATCAGAATTAAGCAGTTCCCATTGATCCGGTTGTTCAATCAGAAGCATAACTCCTGCGGCAATCGCATTGGTACTTGTCTCCGAACCTCCAACAAATGTGTCAGCCATCATCTCCGCGTGAAGTTCTTCATCGGTTAATGTCCGCCCCCAAGCAAGAACTTCGGTGTTCACTAGGTCGCTAAGGAGCGTATCGTCAGGTTCTTCACGCAACCGATCAAAAATAGGCTGAAAGTAATGTTGAGCTTCAATTTCCATTTCTGTTGACCAAATAGCTTCTTCTTCTGTCTGCATCATCCCTAAACGCTGAACCCATGCATCCGTCCATGCCTTAATCTGCCATATGTCTTTTTCAGGGACACCCATCTGATGTCCAATAACAATGAGTGGAAGTGGGATAGCAAACTCCTTTACCCAGTCGCACTTCCCTTTCTGAAGAAATTCCTCTAGGAGTCTGATGGCAAGATCTTCCACAAAAGGGTCTAATTGTTTAATCTTTTGTGGGCGGAATGCGTGCGTGAAAAGAGCTTTCATTTCTTTGTGATTTGGATCATCGCGTCCGGCTAATGTTCGAGCTGGGACCCATCCATTTGACTCGTACAGTTCGCGAATCACCTCAGTATGCTTACTCGTATTAGCACGGAATTGTCTCGCATTTCGAAAACGTTCAGTGTCAACAAGAATTTTTTTTATGTCCTCGTATCTAGTGACTACATACATGCCAGAAATAGGATCTTCCCATACCGGAGCCTGTTCTCTGAGTACTTTGTAGGCGCTGTATGGACATTCAGAAATTTCTGTGTCAAAGAAATCCACTTCTTGAAGAGAAATATCCGGTTTTGATGCCATGTCAGCCTCCCGACTCAATAAGACTATGCACGTTTGGGGAGTTCTTCAAAGTTCGATACATCTGAGCGCCAGTGTCTAAGGCAAGGGAAGCAGCTGTAACTTCCCAGTCATCATCTATCCTTATACCCGAACTATCAGCAGTGATATTTAAACTCCTAAATACTGAAGAAATTATTGCAGCATCGACCATACCCTCCATGCCGATAGCTTCAACTAGTTCACTTCGAGCTATTTCAAGAGAACTCTCTAGCCTGTGAACAGATTCAGTGAATTTAATTAATTCTTCAGCTGATGGAATACTCCCCTTTGAAGTGACATCACCTCGGATTGTCTTTAGATCAGCTTCAATCTCAACCGCTGCGCTACTTAAACTAAGCAGCATGCTGTGAGCGCTCGTTCAATAAAAGCATTCGTTTAGAGCTGATGTGCGTGCAGCAACAAGCTCGACTTGTGGTCGACTTAGACTTCGATGTGTCCAAACCATCTCTCCAAATGATTGGCCAGAGTACATCGATCGCACCAGTAACATTCTGCGCGCATTGTCCGCTAAAGCCAAACTAAGTGCCACAGCTACATGTGGAAGGCCTTCCGCTGGAAGCGTAGGTAGGAACCCAACATCAAAAACAAGCCCCTCTGGGCGTTCCATGGTGATCTCACTATCGATGGCGAGAGGAAGTTCCTCCCTCTCAATACCTAACGCATCATGAACGTGGTCTATAGGTACAACTTGCGAGACCACGGCTGCTAGTTCTGCGTATTTATCTTCACCCATTCTCTCTACTATGTGTTTATATACTTCAAAGTCGATGGAGGAAGGTTCTACAGTGACTCTCTCTACTACACCTATTTCAAAAGAAGTTAATTCTCCATCATAGTCATCAGGAAGTGTGTCCAAAGCTGGCGCTTTATCCCAAAGTGGCCTAGGTGCTGAACGGCGGACGTGCTGAGCTATAGCTATCCGTTGTGAACCCGACCACCACGAACCGGATTGGCCGAGGTGTTCCCAAATTATCTCAAAGGAATCAATAATTTCTTTGCTTACGAGATCTGAGATGGTTTTAAATCGCATACGATGTCTCTCAATTGGGTCGAGGTTCTTTAGGGAGACCTAAGACCATTTCTCCGAGAATATTCCGTTGGATTTGAGACGTACCAGCATAAATTGTTCCGGCCCGAGCATTATAGAAAGCCCCTATCCAAGACGAACTTGAATTTTGCGCACCAGGGTTATCTGCGTGAAATGACGTGGTCGGCGTGTCCCCTTCAAGAGCCAATGCTTCGCTTCCGAGAATATCGAGCGAAAGCTCCGTAACACGTTTGTGATATTCCGACCAATACAACTTAAATGCACTTTCCTGCGGGCCGGGTTGCCTACCTTTAATGAAACCCGTCAAAGTCCGCATTCCAAGGAGGCGCATTAGTTCAACTTCTATATAAACCTGAGCGAGTCGTTGCCTGATGATCGGATCATCAGAAAGTCCCCTACTTTCAACGAGTTGAAATAATTTGTCAACTTCATACCGGAACATAATCGGCATTGTTGCCGCACTTTCACCTCGTTCATATCCGAGGAGAGTCATCGCTACAGCCCAACCACCATTGATTTCACCAACGACATTATCCTTTGCAGTTCGAGCATCGGTAAAAAATGTTTCATTAAAATCAGATTCACCAGAGAGCATCTTGATTGGACGCATTTCAACTCCAGGCTGGTCCACTTCGCAGAGCAAGAAGCTTATCCCTTTGTGTTTTGGAGCCTCTTTATCGGTTCGACAAAGGACAAAAATCCAATTGGCAAACTTCCCTGCCGATGTCCAAATTTTTTGCCCATTAATTACCCATTCATCTCCGTCAAGTTCGGCATAGCAACCAAGGCCCCCTAAGTCGGA
>CAJWET010000147.1 GCA_913031515.1 uncultured Acidimicrobiaceae bacterium
GGTATTTTCATCCTCCCTCGAGAGAGCAACTGAACTCTTGAATTTCGTTGAGGCGAGACAAGATGGGCTATACCCTTGCCGTAATCTATTCTCCGGTATATCTTAAACCGATGAGCGAAGCTATGGGATGGACAGAAGGTGACATACCTGACCAAACTGGAAAAGTTGCCATTGTTACCGGGGGGAACTCCGGCATTGGATATGAAACCGTTCGGATCCTCGCAAAATGTGGCGCACATGTCGTCCTTGCCGCAAGAAATTCCATCAAGGGAAATGAAGCAGTCGACAAAATAATTACAGAATTTCCATCCGCCAAAGTTGAAACACAACCTCTGGATCTTGCAGACCTTTCTTCTATTGAAAATTTTGCCACCAACTTCAAAGAACGCGAGATTCCATTGCACGTACTGATCAACAATGCTGGCATCATGGGTGTCCCCAAAGGAACAACGATCGATGGGTTCGAACTCCAATTTGGCATAAACCACCTAGGCCACTTTGCTCTCACCGGACATTTAATCGACAACCTCTTAGCGGAAAGAAACGGGCGCATCGTTAACGTCGCAAGCAACGCGCACCGGCAAGGCCGGCTTAATTTCTATGATCTGCAGTCAACCTACCGATACGGGCGTATGCGCGCTTATGCCCAAAGCAAACTGGCGAATTTGGTCTTCACCGCTGAACTAGATAGGCGATTAAGTCGCGCTGGTCGACATGATACGCTCTCAGTTGCAGCGCATCCTGGGATGGCTCATTCAAATATCAGTACGAATTTTGAATCTGAATCATTTTTCGACCGGCTGTTAGAAAACGGTTTGAAAATACTTGGCCCCTACGTGGTGCAATCGACAGTTTCCGGAGCAATCCCTACCGTTCGAGCAGCAACAGACCCCTCAGCAAAGGGGAACGACTACTTTGGCCCCAGCCAACGCATGCAAACCCGTGGACCTGCAATAAAAGTACAAGCTAAAAAAGACGCTTACGATGTCCATGACGGTAGGGCCCTTTGGGAACAAAGCATTGAACTTACAGGTGTAGATTTCTCCAGCCTTACTCAAAGTTAAGAAGAGACGGCCAAGGAACCATTACGATTCAGTCACGAATTAGAACTTTGACCGTTCAATGAGGTGGCGAACATGACCCGTTTCATTGATACTGCGCACGGTGCGTAAACCAGTAGAGGAAGCTTCCACTCTTGTTATACCAGTGTAATCAGGTCGTATATCTAAAGGGTTTCTAAGCCCCCAGAGAACCTGAAGGTATACGGAAATGACCATGCCATGGCAAAAAACAGCTACCCGTTGGCTAGGGAAATCTCTGACAATCTCATCAAAGGCTTGGAGAACGCGCTGGCGGAACCCATCATAATCACCCTCAAAGATCGCTGAGGGGTCATTGATATACGCCTGCACGGCTGGGGTGTCGAATGTCATTTCTTCGACGGGAATATAAACCGAACTATTCTGGTCTGACTCTCGAAGATCGTCACGCTCAATAACTTCAACACCTAACCGTCTAGCAAGTGGGATGGCAGTTCCGTAGGCACGCTTCATCGAGCTTGAAACGACCTGGTCAATTTGTTCTCCTTCTAGAAAATCTGCAACCGCTTCAGCTTGACGCTGGCCAACCTCCGATAAAAGCGGGTCTGCTGGGCCATACCCTTCCTGCTTTTCTTCACGTTCCGGACGCGCATGTCTCACTATGAGTAGATCCACTATTCAGTCCTCACCTAACACAACGGGCCAATATGGTCGACAACGTTCCACCGAACAGCCGCATCTATGGAGCCCTGCAAGAACTTGTCGAATCGCTGACGCATCCTCGCTGCTCCAACGCCGTAGGCCGACACATCCTGCAAATAAGGTACTGGCTGGCATGAGGCAGGATAGAGAATTCCCCAGGCAAGAACCTCTTCGAGTTCTTCCTCTGACCAAGATGGTCCCCCTGCTTCCGCCAATGTCTTTCGGTACAGAGCAAGAAGGTCAGCTTCAACACCTAACGTTTCCTGATTGTGTGAGGCAGCTAGCAGCCATCCAAGATCCACGCCGGGGTGTGACCGCATGACACTTTGCCAATCCAAAATTATTGGGCTGTCATTATCTAGAAGTATGTTGTCCAATTCATAGTCAAGATGGGTAAGGGTCCACTGACGATCCGCGTACCTGTCCAACCATTCGATGGTGTTGTTAATCCAACTTCGGTCGAGAACTTCGTAAAGTTCCTTTGGGTACCGATCCGGTTCGAGTTCAGCAAGAGCCTTCCATGCTGCTTGTGTCATTTCAATCCCCAACTGTAAGCTTTTCGCCCGCCAATCGATCAGCCATGGGATCTCCAACAGTCGTTCATCCATCCAGAACTTCCCATGCATGACTGCAAGGTCGGAAACAAGTTTTTCCATGACCGCTACGGAACTTCCTGCGAGGATATCTCCCTTCTCAGCTTCGGAAAGGTGTTCCAGCAGAAGAAATGCCTTTCCTGTTTCTGGGTCGAAGAGGTTAACCCAGCATTTGGGGATGCGCATATCTACCTCATGGACGAGATCGGCGTAGAAACCAGATTCGCGTATATAGAACTGCATGATCGTGTTGTAATTGCGAGCATTGTCATCATCGAGGGGGCATTTTGCCACGAACGTAGGTGGAAGGTCTCCCCTGTCACTGTCTTCCCAGTCGACCCTGAAAATGCCAACTTCCCCCAAGGCGCCGGTAAAGCCATCCATTGGTTCGTGAGTGAGCGATTTTATAGGAGGAAAGAGGTGCCCAGCTTCACGCAATTGTGATGAGAGCCATTGCGGTGTAACCCCAGATAGCGTTTCCGGAATTTCTGCCATATCCGACCTCTCTTATTTTGAAATTCATACTAGTCAGATCGAGCGAACAGTGGGGAGTTGTCAAGGAACTTGATAGCGTCCAAGCCACTCCGATACAACCCTTAGAACCTCAATGTGAAGTAAGGTGGGCTTCCCATGCCTCAGGTGCTTATCTCGAAAAAACTCTCGAATAGTGTTTGGACGTTTGTTACCTTTACGGGCGTCATGTATGGCGCTGGAGCACTCTTGGTGAAAAAACTCACCAATGACGGGATCGACCCATTCACCTGCACCTGGGTTCCAATTCTCATCGGAGGAATCCTCGCGCTAGGAACCGGTTTCAGCCGAGGACAGTTATCTAAAGCTGCAGTCATTCCAGGAATAATTTTGGGATTTGTCTCTGGAGGTGGACCTTCCCTTATTTTCAATTACGGCTTTGCTGAGCTCCCCGCTGGCATCGTTACCCTGCTAATTTCTCTCGGCCCCATCTTTACTGCCATCGTCGCACATTTTGTTTTCGATGACGAGCGATTCAATTCTCTAAAGGGAACCGGACTCGTTCTCGCGTACGGAGGAGTGATGATTCTAACTATCGACTCGGTCGGAGAGAAAGGGTCTCTCGGGAATCTCCTACTAGTTCTTGCCGGTTCAGCTCTCGCTGGTAGCGCTATTGTTCTTACTCGCTATTACATACAACGCCATGAAGCAATAGCGCTCCTTGCCCCTAACATGATTACGGGCGGAATCATTGTGCTGATCTTGACGTACGCGATGGATCAGGATACCCAACCACCGGGAGGGCTTGCTACATGGCATTACGCTGTTTTGATTCTTTTCGGGATACAGGCCTTCCTAGTTTTTCTGTCGTTTTTTCATGCAAACCAGCTCGGTACTACCGGACAAGTTTCAGTTACCGGATATTTTCTGCCTTTATTCGGGGTCGTCGGTGGAATTATCTTTTTCAAGGAAGAAACGAGCTGGCAGCTTCTGGTAGGAGGGGTGTTGATAGTGGTCTCTATGGCATTGATCGCCCGCGGTTCAAAAGTTGATCCCCCTATTACATCAGAGTCAGCTTAACAACATGGAAGACAACCTTTTCCAAGTCCTTCGTGAGAGGAGTACCGACCGACTTTCGAAAGTTTTTCTCCGCGAACCAGAAGGAAGATCACTGACATACTCCGAGTGCTTCAGGATGTCAGGACAATACGCTCAAGCGTTACAAGAATGCGGGGTAAAAGAAGGCGACAGAGTTCTTGTGAAAGTCGAAAAATCAATCGATGCCGTGGCTCTCTACCTTGCCTG
>CAJWET010000148.1 GCA_913031515.1 uncultured Acidimicrobiaceae bacterium
CCGAGACGCGGATGATGATCGGTGAGTTGATGTTCGAGTTGCAGATGTTCCAAGATGTGGACCAGCAGTTGACCTCGGGCATGGCAGGAGTCGAGGCGCGTTGGGGCCCCGATGATCCCCGTGTGCTTCATGCCATGACCGTGATAGGTCGGACTCATCCACGAAGGAGAATCGGGATACCTTTTCGAGACGGTGTTATCTCCACTATATGAAGGGCCGCCGCAGGCTGTTCATGGCGGATACATCGCTGGACTCTTCGATGAATTACTTGGAGCTGTTCAGAGTCTGGCTCAAGGTAGTACAGGCTATACGGCGAAACTACTTGTTCGGTATAGGTCGTTCACTCCCACAACAAAGAAGTTGGTATTTAGGGGCTGGATTACGAAATCTACTGGGAGGAGAATTAGCGTTCGGGCTACATGCCATGATGGCGAACGGTTATGTTCAGAAGCTGAAGCTCTTTTTTTACGTCCCAGCCCGGAGAGTGGTCAATAACTATGGCAAACATATTATTTGTCTGCACAGGGAATGCCGCACGTTCCGTGATGGCGGTTACTATGCTGCGGCATCTTCAGCCAAGGCTATATGTACGGGGGGCAGGAACGTTTTCCATCCCTGGGCTACCAATGAGCCAACGGACTAGAGCAGCGTTGTCAAAAATGAATCTCTCAGACCCCCATCACCGTAGCCATCAACTTGAAAGCCAGGATTGTGACTGGGCTGATCTCGTAGTTGTATTTGAATCAGAACATGTGCAATATATTCGACGAAATCATCCTGAGGTCAGTCCTATCACTGGGACTCTTCCGCGTTTGGCGAAATATCTTAAAGCCGCGGATTTGGACCTTCCTTCTAGAGTCGCTGGATTAGAATTAGCTGAATCTGAAATAGGGTCATGGGAAGAGGTCCAGGACCCAGCAGGTGGGGATCAGGATGTTTTCGATGTATGTGCAAGAGAGATAAATGATTATGTTTCTACACTGGCGGAGACACTGAATGGATCATGAAATTCCGGAGTCACTGCTAGTAATCCGTCAACGGGCCGTAGATCGACCACGATTTCGAGGAGTGTTACATTCTTGGTGTTTCTTTCTTTCCCTGCCAGTATCTCTATTGCTTATATGGACCGCCCCATCAGCTCGATCGGCATTCGCGGCGTTTGCCTTTTCGTTTGGTACTACTGTGATGCTAGGAGTAAGTGCGTTATTTCATCGAACAGATTTTGATGATCGCCAATGGCTACGGTTTCGACGTTTAGATCATGTGGGTATCTACTTTTGCATTGCAGGTGGATATACGCCTATTGGAATGCTTGTAGTAGATGGGTGGCTTCAAAAGACCCTACTCATTTCTGCTTGGGTTGGTCTGGCGCTGGGGGCGTTATTACGCTTCTTACCTTTTGAACCCCCGTACGGATTGATGAATGCTCTCTTCCTTACCTTGGGATGGGTTTGTGTACTAGCCATGCCACAACTCTGGGATACGCTTGATCGCCCTTGGATGATTCTGCTAGGGGTTGGTGGTCTTCTCTATACGTTTGGTGCCTTCGTCGTGGGAATGAGAAGGCCGGATCCTTGGCCCAATACCTTTGGGTATCACGAAATCTGGCACCTGATGGTAGTTGTGGCGGCGACACTTCATTATGTTGTCATGGCATTTGGAGTGCTACCGTTGGGTGAATAGAAAACAAGTAATCTGAGATCCCAGGCCGAGCGACCTGATTGATAATTCGTTGTTGGAGAAAAATGAATCACCTTGAAAGTAATCCTTTGTGCCTGTAGGACCTCATCCAAAACCATGGCCCGATGACCCACGACTTGACCCAGAACTGCTCCTAAATGGGGATAGTAGAAATGTGGTGGACAGGTATAGGTATTGGACAAGGGAGGCAATTATTGTCGACCTTGACGCGTTAAGGCACCCTTTTCACATCGCCATAGAAAATTGGGAGCATGATTTTAATATCGGAACCGTTGTAAGAAACGCGAATGCGTTTATGGCTAAAGCGGTACATATTGTTGGGAAGCGCCGATGGAATCGGCGGGGGGCGATGGTGACGGACAGGTATCAACATGTGCACCATCATCAAACAGCGGAAGAATTTGCACAATGGGCTCAAAGTGAAAACTTGCCAATCCTAGGTATAGATAATATTGAAAATTCAATTCCGATCGAAACTACAAAACTTCCAGAAAAATGCGTCCTTGCCTTCGGGCAAGAAGGACCAGGCCTCAGTAAAGAGATGATCAATTCGTGCGAAAGTATTTTGGAGATAACTCAGTACGGATCGACAAGGTCGGTCAATGCTGGAGTAGCGAGCGGCATAGCGATGTATGCATGGCTGGTTCAGCATAGGCCATAAATTTGAAGAGCGGCGCCGTCTATTCGAACGGTGGGAAAGCCCCTTCCGTGTATGCTTGCTCTTCGATTTTTTCTTTAATGCGCCAACCTTCTTCGGTTCGTATGCATGTGTCGTTATACCATCCCCCCACGACAAATATGTGGAGTTCTTCGCCTGTGGGGTCGTAGATCCCTTCTGCATTAACCGGAACTCCCATAGGGTTATAGAAAATTGTTCGGCAAGTAGCAGTGTCACCATCAATTTCTACTAAAGATTTCCCAATCATATGTTGGGTCATTGGGAAGATTGCAAGATTTTTCTGAAGCCACGACTTAATAGTAGGGTATTCCCCTTTGCCCGAAGGGCCACCGGAGCTTTCATAATCGAGAAAGGCATCGTGAGTAAAAACACTGTCAAGAAGGTTCCAGTCCTTTGAATCAATGGCTTCGATATACCGCACCATCAATTGTTCGATTTCCATTCGGTCACTTATCTCAGTTAGATCCATCGTCCGCTCCTATACGATTCGGCTATCACTGTTTCCCCAATATTCATCCCGAAGAAGCCTTTTGTACAATTTCCCTGTTGGGTGTCGTGGTAGTTCATCTCGGAAGTCGATACTTCTTGGGCACTTCACTTTCGCGAGTTGCTCAAAGCAGAATACAAGTAACTCTCGTTCGACATCTTTTCCAGCTGAAGATGGGTCTATCAGCTGCACTACTGCTTTAACTTCTTCTCCTAAATCTTCATTTGGCACACCAAAGACTGCGACATCGAGAACCTTCGGATGCATCGTAAGTACATTTTCAGCTTCTTGAGGGTAGATATTCACACCTCCAGAGATGATCATGAATGCTTTACGATCCGTGAGGTAAAGGTATCCTTCTTCGTCAATACGGCCGATATCTCCGAGAGTGGACCAGCCATTTGCGAGTCGTGCGCCTTTCGTTTTTTCTGGGTCGTTGTGATACTCGAAGGTTGAATCACTTTCGAAGTAAACGGTTCCCACTTCGCCGACTGGCAATTCCTCTCCATTGTCGTCAACGATGTGGAGGATACCTTGAATAGCATTTCCAACAGTTCCTTCATGTTCAAGCCATTGTTGACTGTTGCAATAACAGAAGCCGTTCCCTTCTGTGCCGGCGTAGTATTCATGGATGATAGGCCCCCACCATTCGATCATCTGTTTTTTGATAGGGATCGGACAAGGGGCTGCAGCATGGACGACTGCTTGAAGAGACGATACATCGGCTTTGTCACGTGCGGCTTGTTCAAGCTTCAAAAGTCGAACAAACATCGTCGGAACCACTTGAAGGAAAGAAATTTTGTATTTTTGAATACTTTCTAGCATCTCCTCCGGGCTGAATCTGGGCATCACAACAACCGTCCCACCGATTTTGTGGATGCCTCTACAGAACCGAAGTGGGGCCGCGTGATATAGAGGCGCGGGAGAGAGGTAGTTTGTGTCATTGTTAGCACCGAATAATCCTCCTATCAATGTTGTGACGCCGTCTGTTTCTCCCAGTGGGGTATCTGGAAGCGGTACCTTTACCCCTTTGGGGCGTCCAGTTGTTCCAGAAGAATAAAGCATGTCAGCCCCTTCTATCCTTGGGCCTACTGGGTTGAGCGGTTGCTGAGTAAGGAGATCCTCTATAGCATCGAATCCTTCAATGGTTCCGCCTACGCTTAATCGGAGTGATACATCAGGTATTCGTGAACTAAGTTCTTCGGCCTC
>CAJWET010000149.1 GCA_913031515.1 uncultured Acidimicrobiaceae bacterium
GGTTTGATGATTGACGATCCGGTTTCT
Organism: uncultured Acidimicrobiaceae bacterium; assembly: GCA_913031515.1. Lineage (GTDB taxonomy): Bacteria > Actinomycetota > Acidimicrobiia > Acidimicrobiales > UBA8592 > UBA8592. Next base: position 28 of record CAJWET010000149.1, read on the forward strand.
TCAAGGGCTTCATTGAGACGGTAAACAGCAGCACCCCAAGTGCTCGGATCATCGTGGTCGGGTTGGGAGAAGAACTGTGCGTACAGGTTCTCACCATCGCTGGTGAATCCCATGTCTTCGTGTCGCTCTTTGGTCTCGTCGCTGCTTCCGATCATTATCGGGCCAGTCCGATAGTTAAAAGAGTCGTCGTATTTGACTATCGCCGCTTGTCCTTCACCTTTGAGGATGGCCAGAAGATAAATTGAATCATCCACTAGTACTAACTTGTGATCCCCCAAATCTCCATTCCAATCCACAGGGCCTTCCTTGTCGACATTGATAATAATTTTTTCATCATTCCCTCCGTGAAGATCTCGATCAAATGTCTGCCGGTAAAGATTTTTACCTTCTGTTAACGATTCTTCAGCTAACTGGTAGGTGACAATAACTTCATTGTCTTTGATCAAGACATTGGTGAATAATGCCCTTCCGCTGTCATTAAGGGTTCTAATTTCTCCTGTGCGCTCAATAATCCAGTGAGCTTCAACTTCAGCTTTCTCTTCCGGTGTAGAACTATCTCCACAGCCCATAAGTCCAACCACTAAACCCAAAACCATCAAGGACACAAGAAAACGCTTCATAAAATCAATCTAACATGCCACATATAAACCTCTGGAAACACATGACCCTTAACACCTCAGCATCCCCAGAGAAATAACAACTAGTTCTGTTGGACTTGTGGTATTAGTTTTGAAAACGCCTAGTACCACAACAATTGCCAACAAACTAAACTTCTCATAGGTTAGGAGCATCTCTTCAGTGATTGTGGGGAAGGATTATGGAGAAAACTTGGCGAGAGCAAGGAAGAGGCAAAGAACGCCAAAACTTGCCCCGCGATCACATCACGTCAAATCGGGAATTTTGGAATCAGGAAGCAAAGAACTATGTTGCAGCTGGACAAAAAGCATGGGCAAATGATCAACCTCTATGGGGAATTTACGGGATACCTGAGTCAGAAATTGGGTTACTGAAATATTTTCATGGTGGTGACGTGGTCGAGTTGGGATGTGGAACCGCCTATATCTCTGCTTGGTTGACTCGGCGTAACGGACGACCGGTCGGTATTGACAATTCGCCTGCCCAATTAAAGACAGCTGCCAGATTTCAAGAGCAGTTTGAAGTCAGATTCCCTCTTATCCATGGTGATGCAGAGCAACTACCATTCAGGGACGAGAGCTTTGACTTCGCTATTTCAGAATACGGGGCTGCTATCTGGTGTGACCCCTACCAATGGATCCCCGAGGCGGCACGGATACTGCGACCTGGGGGCCATCTAGCTTTCCTAGGGAATTCGGCGCTATTGATGTTATGCGTCAGCGATGATGACGAGACTCCTGCCAAAGAGAGCCTGCTTCGGCCACAACTAGGTATGCATCGGTTTGAATGGCCCGATGATCCAGGAATAGAATTCCACATCTCTCATGGTGAACTTATAGATCTTCTCCGGTCCTGCCAGTTGGAAATCATCGAACTCATTGAATTGTATCCCCCTGCCGATACTGAGGAGACAGAGTATGCGTTTGTGAATCTAGAATGGGCGCAAAAATGGCCATCTGAGGAAGCATGGATAGTCCGTAAATCTGAAAGCGCCTAAAGCCACAACAATTACCAACATAGCGTTCTCGTATAAGGTAGATTTCGATCGGTAAACTATTGGCTGCAGTTAGGATTTAGAAGGTGAATGTTTAATCTTCAGGAAATTTTCCATGTTGGAATTCGCGTACCAAATATTTTTCAGGCAATGGAGGAGATGGGAGAAGCCCTCAACCTTACATGGGCGGAGGTAGTTGAAACTCCAGGACAAAGAATCTGGACACCAGAAGATGGCCAACAAGAAGTTCCTCTAAAGTTTGTATATTCATGCGAGGGGCCTCAACATGTCGAACTACTTGAAGGAGTTAAAGGTTCATTTTGGGATGGGAATGAAGACTCTGGAGTCCACCATTTGGGGGTTTGGGTGGATGACGTCAAGGCGGAAACTGAACGACTAAGAACTCTCGGCTGGGATCTTCTTGGATCTGCTAGATCTCCCGAAGAAGGGTACGCAAGTATGGCCTACCTCGCTCCTCCCAGCGGAACAATAGTTGAACTTGTTACATCTGCGAACAAACCCCGATTTGAAAGATGGTACGCCGGAGGGTCTTTCTACGATTGACGTCTAGCACCCCCAGAAATATAGGCTCGTTCTTTTAGACTTGTGTTAATAGCTTTTGAAAGCGTCCTAGTACTGGGTCCTCCTTAGGTCGAACCGCTAATGTTCAAATATATGAAACGAGTAATTGCACTGATCTTTCTTCTTGTTTTCTCATCATGTGGTGGTCCCAATTCTGAAGTTGGCCAACAGGGAGGAGATGGAGTCGGGGCGGAATCCGCCACGAAGGATTTCGATGATTGTAATTCACTGGATTCCTTTGATCAATGCCTTGGTCCTTTACCAATGGAACTAATGGATGTAGCGCAAGAGCTGCTAGAAGGGGTTGAGCCTGAATCGGTTCCGTATCTGCAAAGAAATTATCTAATGAATTGCGTGTCCAGATCTGCTAGTAGCGTAGACCGGAGTGAGGTTGCTACGACCTGCCAGTGTCTATATCAGGGGTTAGTTGACTATTTACGAGCGCAAGGTACCGAAACCCAAGCCGTATTCTGGTTTGTTGAGTTGGAAGAGGGTGTCGTAGAAGGTGTAGTACCTCCTGCATGGGCTATGGAGGTCTACATAGCTTGTGCGTAGAAGATGGTAGCTATCTCGCTAATTTTAGATTTGGTTTAGTCCTAAAAGCATGTTCAGGATGTCTTAACGAATCCCAAGTACTCATAAGAGGATTGTGCTAGTTCTGCTGGGCTTGTGTTAATAGCTTTAGAAAGCGCCTAAACCACAACAATCGCCCAAAGAGCATCTCTCCTAAGTTAGGAACATAAAAGCTGAATTTTGGAGATCTAGAACAAAAGTAACAGGACCTAGGGTCTCATCCAGCATTGTTTTTACTCGTTACTGCTCCTTGTGGGCTATTCTTGATCGAGAAATGGAGCGAGCTATGACTGGCCTTATTGATGTGCATGGACACATTGTTCTTGAAGGAAGCTTAGGAGCTGCGGGTGCAGCCTGCGGTCCGGAACTCGGCGCATACGAAGATGGAACTACATGGTTCAGAGTCGGCGACTGGCGTCTCGACGGAGTGCCGTACCGAGAATCTCTTTTCATGCAAACAAGTCTCCGATTGGAGGCAATGGACGAAGCCGGAATTCGAATTCAAGCACTTTCACCCAACCCTTTGACTTACCTGCACTGGATCCCAGTCGCTGATGCCGTTAATTTCTGTAGAGCACATAACGAAGACCTGGCCTCTGTCATTAGCCAACACCCGAACCGTTTCGTGGGATTTGCCGCACTACCTATGCAGGACATTGATGCTGCGGTAACTGAACTTCAACGCAGCGTGAATGATTATGGGCTCCTAGGAGGGTATATAGGAACTGATTTCGGTATTGATTTAGACGATGAGCGCATGGACCCGTTCTATGCCGCTTGCGTTGAACTGGACGTTCCTTTGTTTCTTCACCCGACTACATCTGGGCTTGACGGCCCACTTCGGGACAAACGGATGAGGAAGTACAGCCTTGACCTAGTTATTGAATTTTCCTACGAGGAAATGGTAGCTATCGCCATGCTTGTCTTCGGAGGAGTTTCTCGCCGCTTCCCTGAACTCGATATCTGCGTGTCCCACGGTGGTGGTTCTACCATGATGCACCGATCGAAGCTTCGGGCCCTAGCTGAACGTCGTCCGTCTTCGCCCGAATGGATTAGAGAACCAGGTGCCTTTGATAACGCTTTAAACCGTCTTTGGTTTGATTGCCATGTCACTGGCGACAAAGAATTTGAATTCGCCATAGATCAGATTGGTACTGATCGCCTGGTATTCGGGACTAATTTTGGCGGCTGGGACAAAGGAACACTGCGACATGTTGATGACCTAAGTGAGAAGCTCAATGCGAACGCCGTGGACTTGCTCCGC
>CAJWET010000150.1 GCA_913031515.1 uncultured Acidimicrobiaceae bacterium
CGATCTTCTCGCCACGCAGCTCATTTACGACCATGCGCACGCGGGCGCCACGCGCACCGACACAGGCGCCAACGGGATCCACGCGACTGTCAGCGGAATGCACGGCCAACTTGGTACGCCAGCCTGGCTCGCGCGCCACGGATATGATCTCCACGGTGCCGTCAGCGATTTCTAAAACCTCTTCAAGCTTATGGTCGATAAAGATGATCGTTGCCCCATTTGCCTTGAGTTCTCTCATATTCCGGAAGAGTTCTTCTACCTCCTGAGGGACAAGAACAGCAGTCGGCTCATCGAAAATAAGGATCTTTGCCCCTCGGAAAAGCACTTTAATTATCTCTACACGTTGGCGTTCTCCGACCTCCAGACTTTCGACCAAGTCGAATGGATCTACTGTCAGGCCATAAGCTTTCCCGACCTGTTCAAGGTGGTCACTCGCCGTATTAAAATCAATTAGCCCACCTCTCTTTGTGGGCTCTGCTCCGAGGATGACGTTTTCAAGGACCGTTAATTGGTTCGCCAGCATGAAATGTTGATGGACCATCCCTATCCCCGCCTCAATAGCTTCGTTTGGGGAGTGGAAAGCATGTTCCTCGCCGAAGAGTTTCATTGTTCCTTCGTCAGCAGGCTGCATGCCGTAGAGAACTTTCATCAAAGTTGATTTCCCAGCACCGTTCTCACCGCATACTGCGTGTATTTCACCTTCCTCGACGGTTAGGTTCACATTGTCGTTCGCGAGAACTCCAGGGAATCTTTTCGTAATTCCTTTGAGTTCTATAGCTGGTACCAAGGTTTCTCCTTGTATATGCAACGAGTGAGACTGGTATTCCCACACCCTATCCAGTTTTGGAACTGGGGTGAAGGACCAGCCTCACTCGTTGTCAGTTTTTCTAGTTGTTAGTTCAACTACTCCATAGTGCTGGGGACTGTAATATTCCCAGCGATGATGTCAGCCTTGAAACTTTCCAACTCGTCCACAATGTCATTGACGAAGCCACCTGATGTTGAGTATCCAACACCATCGTCACTTAGACCAAAGGCTATTTGGCCTACTTGGAATGTTCCATTGATGTGGCTTTGGATCGCTAGGAAGACAGCATTGTCAACTCTCTTCAACATGGATGTCAGCACGTAGTCCCTTACAGCCGCGTCAACAGTGTTGTACTGGTCAGAGTCAACGCCGATACCCCATACTTTAGAACCTGAGCTTTCGCTAACTTCCATCGCAGCTTCAAAGAGTCCAGCTCCAGATCCGCCAGCGGCATGGTAAACAATGTCAGCGCCGTCAGCGTACATGGCGAGTGCTATTTCTTTCGCACGGTCAGGGGCGTTAAACCCATCAAAATCTGGGAACTCCGTGATGTATTGGGAGATGATATTGATACTTGGATTTACGGCTTGGGCACCGGCTATATATCCTGCTTCAAACTTCTCAATGAGGCCGAAGCAACAGACACCACCGATAAACCCAACGGTCCCTGTTTCGCTCTTAAGCGCTGCGGCAGCACCGACAAGGAAAGATCCTTCATGTTCGGCGAAAGTAAGACCCGTTGCATTGTCTGCAATTGGACCTCCAGTTTCCCAGTTCATCATCGCATCGTCGATGACGGCGAAATTAGTATCTGGATTGTTCGCAGCGACAGTAGCGGCGTCTCCAGCAAACAAGAATCCAACCGCTATAACGATCGGGTTGTTGTCAGATTGTAGTTGCAACAATTCGGCACGGTTTGATCCATCATCATTGGGTGATGACTCGCTGAATTCAATTCCGAGGACAGACTTCGCACATTCAATGCCTGCTGCTGCTGAATCATTGAATGACTGGTCGCCACGGCCGCCAATGTCAAAAACAAGCCCCGCGGATACACCGCTTCCATTATTTTCTCCATCCGGACATGCAGCTGCTTTCCCGGCATCTTTATTGATACCGCTGCCACCGCAACCGGTTGCAAAAAGTCCCACGATTGCCATAAGAGCGACAATCAACTTCAAATTTTTACGCATTATTCCCCTCCACTTGGTGAATATCTGTCGGAAGATTTCCCGACTCGGATGAAACACTAGTCGGAACAATCGCTGAGCGCTATCTAAAAGAACAAATCATGAACAGAAATCAACAAAATAACAAGAAAAACACAAGAATGGTTTACTGCTCTTGGACTGGATTACGAAGAAAAATCATTGAGCTATCTTTCTTCCCTACGGTATGCCTGCCCTAATGCCGCCGGTGCGGAAGAAGGTCGGTTTCTTGCCCTGATAGAAATGGCTATCAGTACGCCGATAGTTAATACATACGGGATCATCGAAAGAAGGATTGGTGAAAAGTCGACTCCAAATGTTTGGAGTCGGGTTTTGAGGGCAAGTAAGCCACCGAATAGCAACGCCCCAATGGCACATCGTCCTGGACGCCATGCACCAAAGATAACCAGAGCCACCGCTATCCAACCTCTACCAGCGGTAACCCCTTCAGTCCATTGTGGGGTGAGGCATAGGGTCAAGTAAGCGCCTGAAGCTCCTGCAAGAGCTCCGCCCATAGCAACCGCACCCAGGCGAAGTTGCACTACCGAGTGCCCTGAAGCATCAACAGTTGACGCTGATTCACCAGCTCCACGAAGAGCTAGACCCGTGCTGGTGCGCGTAAGTACGAAAGAAGTCGCGACCCCAATCAGAATTGCAAAATAAACAATAGGGGATTGACTGAACAGAACCGGCCCTACCCACGGGATATCAGATAATGCCCCCCAATCGACTGGGGCGAGGACAGCTCCAGGTGGTCTTCCAACTGCATCCTTGCCTACAAACGCTGCCATCCCTAACCCAAGGATTGTAAGTGATAGTCCTGAAACTACTTGTTCGGCTCCGAGCACAACAGTAAATAATCCATGGATAAGGGCAAAAAAGGCACCGACAAGCATCGCAACCACCAGTGCAAGCCACGGGTTCTCAGTTTCAAGGGCAACCATGAATCCTGTCACTGCCCCCATAGCCATCATTCCTTCTACGCCAAGATTTAAGATGCCGGCTTTTTCTGAAATGAGTTCTCCAAGAGCTGCGAGGTAAAGCAAGGCTCCGAAAGAAACAGCGGCTGTCAGCAAACCGATCATCGATGCTTCACTCATTCGGTACCTCTCTCGTAGCTTGTAATTCTTTGGCAACTCGCTTTACCGTGTATCTGCTGAATACGCCGGCCCCGATCGCTCCAAAAAGGATAAGAGCTTGCAGGATTGTGGAAACAGATGAGGAGACCCCCATTGTTTGTATGCTCAAACCTCCCACTTGGACGGCTCCGAAAAGCAAGGCGACTGCTGCTACCCCCGAAGGCCTCATTAAGGCTAGGGCAGCGACAATAATGCCAGCGAAACCGTATCCACCCGAAATGCCCTCCACTATTCGATCTGCGTTTCCAGAAAGTTCGATCCCTCCAGCTAACCCAGCGATCCCACCGCTCAAAACAAGGACAGTCATGATCTTACGTTTTAAGGAAATACCCGCATACCGAGCAGTCTCACCAGAAGAGCCAGCTACTCGAAGTTCATACCCCCATGCGGTCCTACTAGCTACCAGGCCGAATAGGGCGATTACGATAAGGGCGATCAAAGCCCCCCAATGAGCTCGCTCAAATAAGTCGGGGAGACGTGCTCCGTCTGGCAAAATCGGGGCCAAAGGAAAACCCCTCGATTCAGGATCTTTCCAAGGTCCGTGGATGAGCCACTGGAGTAGTCGGAGGGCGACCTCATTTAACATCAATGTCGTAATAATTTCGTTGACGCCTATTTGTGCCCGAGCCACAGCGGGCCCCAAACCCAATAATGCGCCGCCGAGAATAGAAGCGAGGAGCATTACGGTGATCAGGAGAGGGCTTGACCATCCTTCTCCTATCCGCGCAACCCATGCAGCCATCATCGCTCCGGCAATGAGCAGCGTCACGTTGACGGCGTGACGTTGTGGTGCCTTAACTTTACACCACTGATCTGTCTCATGAGCCTGTAGGTGTCGCGGTGACGGCGTGAAGTGTTCGGGCTCTGTCGGATCTGGAGGGCGTC